>JBPCVB010000707.1:0-7123 GCA_051010855.1 Pirellulaceae bacterium
GCGCTGCAGCAACCGCCACCGCACTGCTGGGTTCAATCAGGTACTTGCTGCGTTGAAAAAAGAACCGCATGACTTCAATCGTCACGGGATCATCGACAGTCACAATACGCTTGACGACATCTCGTACGTAGGGCCACGTAAGATCTCCAAGACTGGTCAACAATCCATCGGCGATTGTATTGGGACTTGTTTGCGGAATGATCTTCCCTGCCGCCTTGCTGCGGGCCGCATCATCAGCGCCCGTTGGTTCAGCGCCCATAACGTCGATGCCGTGTTTGCGGGCCACGATGCACGTACCGGAAATCAATCCGCCTCCACCCACCGGCGCGATAATCAAGTCCAGATCGGCAACCTGATCGACCAGTTCCAGCGCCGCAGTGCCCTGACCTGCGATGATGTGTGGATGGTTATAGGGATGGATCATGGTCGCGCCAGTGCGTTGCTGGACTTCGGCTGCAGTCGTTTCGCGGGCTATCTGAGTCGGTTCACAGTCGATCACTTCTGCCCCGTACCCGATTACGGCTTCGCGTTTAACGGGATTGGACGTCGTGGGCATGACGATCCAGGCGGGGGCACCGCAGATACGGGCTGCGAGGGCGATGGCCTGAGCGTGGTTGCCAGAACTGTGTGTGACAACGCCTGCTTTCAGCTGATCATCATTCAGCTGGGCCACGGCGTTCATGGCACCACGGAATTTGAATGCTCCCACCTTCTGCAGGTTTTCGCCCTTGAAAAAGAACTTGCGTGGACCGAACCTGCTGCCTCGCTCGTTGACCGCGGCACAACTGATGGCGGGCGTGCGGTGAGCAATCCCGGCAATGCGCTGGGCGGCCGCAACGACCTCCGCGTAACTGACGGGCAGGGAATCAACACTTGATGAGCCTGGTTGGACCGGGTTTGAAGTCATCTATTTGTTGCCGGAATGTGAGTGTGTTTGCTTGACGGGCCAATCGGGACGCCTTCCAATGTTACCGACATTTTATTTCGTTGGGAGATAGTGAAAAGGAACCAACATGTCGCGTTACAGCATTCAGGAATTTATTGATAAAACCAAACAAAAGGACCGTGGTCAGGGCGAATTCGAAATGGAGACGGAACGTATCCTCGAAATCAATCTGGCCGGCGAAGTCTGGACCAAAATGGGCTCAATGATCTCCTATCGGGGAGACGTCAAATTTGTTCGCGAAAAAATCCTTGAGCACGGGATTGGCCAAATGCTGAAGCGGACGGTGTCAGGTGAAGGGACCCGGCTCACCAAGGCCACCGGATCAGGACAAATCTATCTGGCTGATACAGGCAAGAAGATCACGATTCTGAACCTCAATAACGAAGCCATCTTCGTGAATGGCAACGATGTCCTGGCTTTTGAAACTCACATCGACTACAAGGTCAAGATGATGAGAAAAATGTCCGCGATGATGGCGGGCGGCTTGTTCAATGTGCGACTCGAAGGTACCGGCATGGTCGCGTTTACAACGCATTATGATCCGATCACGCTGATGGTGACTCCCGAAACGCCGGTGGTGACCGATCCGAATGCCACGGTGGCGTGGTCCGGCAACCTCGAACCCAAAATCAAAACCGACCTGCAGCTAAAGTC
This sequence comes from Pirellulaceae bacterium, assembly GCA_051010855.1. Classification (GTDB taxonomy): domain Bacteria; phylum Planctomycetota; class Planctomycetia; order Pirellulales; family Pirellulaceae; genus CAJQPP01. The sequence goes on from JBPCVB010000707.1 coordinate 1,601, forward strand.
CTTCTTTGGTCGGGGTAGCGGCGAATCGATTCAAACCGAATTCACTGGTAACGGATTCGTGGTCATTCAGCCGTTTGAAGAAGTCTACTTCCAGGCCGGCTAGTCGTGATAAGAACTGCGGTCGCTATTCTTCCAGTTCGGGCAGCAACGCTTCCTCGGATTGAGGCAGATCGTCCAGCGTTTCCAGTCCAAACAACTCCAGGAAGCGGTCCGTTGTCCGGTATTCCTTGGTACGCGGAGAGTCGGGTTTTGGTACGGCCGACAACAGCTGGCGTTTGGTCAGCTGATTCAGGATCGCACTGCATTCGCGTCCTCGCAACCGATTGACTTCCTCGCGAACCATCGGCTGGTTGTAGGCCACGATGGCCAGCACATCGATTGATTGCTGGCTGAGCCGGGCGTGTCGTACCTCGCCGTAGAATCGATCGCGGACCGACTCGAACTCCTCGGCCAGCACCAGTCGCAACTTGCCCTGGTCGCGGTGAAGGCGAATCGCGGAGCTACGTTCGGCATACTCGTCGGCCAGCTCCTTTGCCAACTGGTTAATCTCGGCAGGCGTGACGTCGCGAATCCACGAAGCGATCTTGCGGGTCGTTAAAGGCGAGTCTTCATCAGGGGTACCGACAAACAGTAACGCCTCCAGGATGCTACGGGGAGAGATTTCACAGGCAGTGTCGTCATCCGGCGGAGCCTGTTCGTCGTCTGGTTCGCTGATTGCGTCTTCTTCAGTGACCAGCCCGGCGGCTTGCGCGTAGGCTCGACCCAGTTCCTGCAGCGATAGCTCGACCACAGCCTCGTCGGCAGGTGGTTCGCTGGATTCCAGGTCGCTAGTGGGCTCGTCGTTCACATCCTCAGCTTAGGTCAATCGCGGGAACACTGGCAATGCGAATTTGCACGGGCTTGGTTGCGTGCCGGTGCGGTTGGGTCGAGAATGGACGACGTCCCGTGAAAAACCCAAACGCCGGTAATAACATGAAAACTCGAATGCATTTCCTGCTGCTGGTATCGTCTCTGGCCCTGATGATTGCCATGCCTGGCACGGTCGTCGCGCAGCAAGACATTCAGGTGGGCCGGTCCAGCCAAAACATGGTAGCCACGGTACATCCGCTGGCGACGCACGCAGGAGTGGCAGTGCTGGAGGCAGGTGGCAATGCCATTGATGCCGCCGTGGCGGCGGGCCTGATGCTGACGGTCGTTGATGGTTACAACTCGGGCATTGGTGGCGGTTGCTTTGTTCTAATTCACACGGCCGACGGACAAACGATTGCCATCGACGGGCGAGAGATGGCACCTGCCGCCGCTCATCGCGATATGTATCTGGTTGATGGCAAGCCGGATACGAGTCTTTCGCAAACCGGACCGCTGGCAATCGGTGTACCGGGCGCACTCAAGGCATACGAGCAGGCTTGTCGGGAACACGGTCAGTTGCCGTTTGCGTCGCTGGTCTATCCCGCAGCCAGAATGGCTGCCGAGGGTTTTGAGATCTCCGATGTCTATGCGGGGCGACTCAGTGCGACACGGGAAACGCTCATGCGATTTCCGGGCAGTCGTGAGGCGTTGTTGAAACCGGACGGTTCGGCCTGGGAAGCGGGCGAAACGCTGGTCCAGTCCGATTTGGCCAGCACGCTTGATCAAATTCGCGAGAACGGGATCGAATGGTTCTATGAAGGAGCATTCGCCCGACAAACTGCGGACTGGATGGCCGAAAACGGGGGACTCATTACGGCCGACGATTTTGCCAACTATCAGACGCATGCGCGCGAACCAATTCGTACCACCTATCGCGATCACGAAATCATCGGATTCCCGCCTCCCAGTTCCGGCGGAGTGCACGTGGCCCAGATTCTGAATATTCTGGAGCACTTTGATCTGGCCGAGTTGTATGAATCAGATCGGGCTGCATTTGTTCACGTGGTCGCCGAAGCGATGAAGCTGGCTTTTGCCGACCGCGCGCACTGGCTGGGCGATCCGGATTTCGCCGATGTGCCCCGGGGGTTGATCGACAAGGATTACGCCGCCGAGTTGGCAAAAAAAATCGACTTGTCACGCGTCACCGCGGTCGATTCGCACGGGACACCGCCGCTGGCCGATGCAGAATTCTTCGAGCGTCACACGACCCACATTGCCGCGGCGGACAAACAAGGCAACTGGGTCGCGATTACCACAACGGTGAACACCACGTTCGGCTCCAAGGTCATTGTGCCGGGCCTGGGCGTGGTAATGAACAACCAGATGGATGACTTTGCCATTGCGCCGGGGGTTCCCAACGCGTTCGGACTGGTGGGAACCGAAGCCAACTCGGTGCAACCCGGCAAACGTCCACTTTCCAGCATGAGCCCGAGTATTATCCTAAAAGACGGGCAGCCGGTCATGACTGTGGGTGCAGCCGGCGGTCCCAGGATTATCACGCAAGTGTTGTTGGCCATCATTCGCCGCATCGATCTGCAAATGGACATTGACGAAGCAGTGAGCGGGAAACGATTTCACCACCAATGGTCACCCGATTTGCTCGCGCTGGAGAATGGTTTCGATGACGACCTCGCACAGGAATTGGAGTTACGAGGTCACCGGTTAAGGCATAGCGGGGCCTCAGGGATCACCCAGGCGATTGTGCGGGATCCGCAATCTGGCGAGTTTACCGGCGTGCATGATCCTCGTACGCCAGGGCTGGCCGCAGGTATGACCGAAGCTCTTCAGCCGCAGGAAAAATAGCGGGATGTCTGAAGTTGAACGTCAGCCCTTTGCCCGCGCCACTTTTCCGCGCACGATCGAGTACTATCGTGAATTCTGGCAAGCGGCCCATTTGCGTCCATGGTGGAAGTGGTTTTCCATCGCAATTGGCGCCGCCAGTATCGGCCTCGGCTTTTTTGTGTTGTGGCATCCGATCGGCTGGGTGGCATTGGCCGTTGGCTTGATCCTGATGATACAGATGCCGATCCAGCGCGCGATCTGGTTACGTCGACGCCTGGCCGCAACGCCGGCCGATGACAACCAGATGACCACGGAATTTATGGATGACTCGATCGTGGCCTCGACGGCGCTGGCCGTTTCGGAGGTGGACTGGAAAGCGATCCGGCAGGCGCGACAGCACGCCAACGGACTGGCCCTCTGGCTTCACGGCAATTCCCTGTTTTATATTCCAACTTCCAGTATCGAGCCTCCTGCATCGGTTTCCATCATTGTGGAAAAGGCCAGCAGGGACAGCACCCCGGGTTAGGGATTGACCATACCTCATGTCGACCGCAACTGAAAAGCGATTCTTTTGTTTCCGCGGGTTTATGAAATCCGGCACAAACTGGATCGGTAATCTGTTGAATCTGCACCCAGATGTTTGTTGTGTGGGCGAACTGCATTTGCATGTGTTGTACCAGTCCATGCAAAAACACATGCGCACCGTACCAATTCTCGTCGAAGGATCAGATGCGAGACGCAAGTTTCGCGGCAATTTTCAGGGCATGGTGCGTCACCTGTTGGCGGATGTTGCCGACCCCGCAGCGACGGTTATCGGGGAGCGGACACCTCACACGCTGGCGCCGCTGGCCGTCAAGAACGTGCCTCACATTACGGTCATTCGCGATGGCCGCGACGTACTGATCAGTCGCATGTTTCACTTGCACAACTTTCCGGAAGTTTCACGCGTGTTTGAGCGGTTTCCGGAACTACAGGCCAACCTGGCGGCGTTTGAAAAGGACCAGTGGTACTTCCGCGACAACCCCGATCGTTTGTTGTGCAACGAGGAGATGGTGCGCGAGTCGATGCAGTGGTGGCGTGAACACCTCGAATCCGATCGCGCGACGATGCAACGCCACCCGTACCTGCAATTGCTGACGCTGAACTACGAGGACTTTCACAGCGATGTGGACGGTAGTCGTCGCCGCATGTACGAGTTCCTGGAGGTCGATTCGGAGCTGGCCGAACCAATCCCCGAACACTTCCAGCCCGGCATTGACCAGGAACGACCCAACGAATTCAATCGCAAGGGTCTGATCGGAGATTGGAAAAACTACGTGACCGATGAATCACGGGACTGGATCAACGACGAAGCCGGCGAGGAGCTGATGCGGCAGGGCTATGTGGATTCGCTCGACTGGTAGCTGGTTGCCAGCCGCATATTCTGTATCACGTCTATTTTCAGGCGGTCGACCGGACAAATTGGGCGCCGTGTTGTGTGGTCGCTAGAATCGCTGGCAAGACTTCTCAAGCCTTGCTCAGGAGCCAACTGTGCGGCCCCGAACCATTTTTCCGGGATTGTTGTTATTGTCACTCATTCCCTGTTCAGCATTGCACGCACAGCCAGGGGCCACCTCAACCGGCGGCCTGGATGTCGCGCCCACCGATGTTTTCGAGAGAGATAACCTGGTTGCATGGTGCATTGTCCCGTTCGATGCGCAGGCACGCGGTCCCGCCGAACGGGCTGAAATGCTTGCGCAGCTTGGCATCAAACGATTGGCTTATGACTGGCGTGAACAACACGTCGAGTTATTTGAACAAGAGATTCTCGAATTGAAGAAGCGAGACATCGAGTTCTTCGCGTTTTGGGATCAGCATGAAGCGATTTTCAACCTGTGCATAAAGCACGACATTCATCCGCAGTTCTGGATCACGGTGCCAAGCCCTGACGCGAACAATCAGCAAGAGCGCGTGGCGATGGCCGGACGTTCTTTGCAGCCACTTGTCGAACGTGCGAAGTCACTCGAGTGCGAAGTCGGGCTCTACAATCATGGTGGTTGGGGCGGAGAACCGGCAAACATGATTCAAGTCTGTGCCTGGTTGCGCGAACAATGCGAAACCGAATCGGTAGGGCTGGTTTACAACCTGCATCACGGTCACGGTCATGTCGATGACTTCAAGGAGTCGCTCGATGAGATGCAGCCATTCCTGCTGTGCCTGAACCTCAACGGCATGAATCGTGATGCACTGCAGAAGATACTCCCGATCGGACAAGGTGAGTTAGACGATTTCATGTTGACGACGATTCTGCAGAGCGGTTACGCAGGTCCGATCGGGATACTTGACCATCGTTCCGATCTGGACGCCAGGGAGAGCTTGCGGCAAAACCTGGAGGGCCTGCAAGCCTGGCGTGAAAGACAAGACCAGTGAGTATTCCGCCAAGCCACAACGGAGCACGTGGTCACTAGTTCCTGTTGTTTGTTTTGGCGTCCGGTGGTGTCGCTGCGCTCAACCACCGGCTAATGGCTGTTATCCCTCGGGATGAATCCCAGATGCCCCAGCCACAGATCAGGTGTGGATCGCCCGTTTGTTTACGGCCAGAGCCGCTTCCATCACGATTTCGGAAAGTGTCGGGTGGGCGTGAATGCAGCTGGCGAGGTCTTCGGCTGTGGCCTTGAAGGTCATAGCGACGGTGGCTTCGGCGATTAGATCGCCAGCGTGCATGCCGATGGCGTGCACGCCGAGAATGCGATCGGTCGCGGCGTCCGCCAGAATTTTGACACGACCGCTGGTATCACCAATCGCACGTGCGCGACCATTGGCTCCGTACGGACACATCCCTTTCTTGTAGGC
>JBPCVB010000708.1:0-6131 GCA_051010855.1 Pirellulaceae bacterium
CAACGGGTCGTAGAACAGCCGAATCAACCAGATCAATCCCATGCCGAACAGCCAGATGTATCCCCAGCGTACGATCTTTTGATAGCGGTTGAGTTGGCGAGGTGGAGCAACCAGGCTGGCTTCCAGATTTCCGTCCTCGGACGATTCAGGATTTTGCACGGCGCCGCTGGCCATTTGTGCCATCTCGCCCGGACGGACGTTGTCAACCTGTGATACCGCTGCCTCTCGGGCCCCGTCTTCCAGCTTGCGTTGTTCCGAGCCGCCGTAGTGCACCATCAGCAATCCGGGTGCGAGCAGAATCAACAGGATCAGATCGAAATTACGCACGCTCCAGAAGCGATTGAATTTGAAAAACAGCGCAAGCATTAACAGGGACGACAGGTACGCCCAGGTAGATGGCTCAATGGGATGGTATCCGAACGGGAAATTAACCATTGATCGGTGCTGTTACTCGTCGAGACGTAGGCGTTCCATGTGCTCGCTACCGGGCCGGCACGCAACCGTTTGGGTGCCGACTTTGGTCAGCGACGCGGAGCGACCCGGGTACCGTATAGTTTTATTGTAGGTGAAAAGCATATAGGTTGATGAGAACGTATGAAATCAGGGGTTTTTTGGTGAAACCTGTGGCGGATTTGACATTAGGCAAAACTTGACCAGTTGTGCCGGTGTGAACTGTCAACCGGGCGTTGATTCCACCGAGTCGTTGACGTGACTATTTTGGTCGCAATTCGGGCCCGCTGGCCGTTTTTTGATCGCCCTTCTACAGGTTGTAGTGGGGGACTATATTAACGCGATTGTTGCCCACATATATGACTCGACATGAAGTATTCGGTCGTTCTTGGATTCATGTTGCTGGCCGTCTGGCTGCTCTGGTCGGGGCATTTTGACAAACCATTTGTCATTGCCCTGGGCGTGCTCTCCTGCGCGTTGAGTCTGTTTGTGGCACTCAGGATGAGAATTGTCGACGAAGAAGGTGCTCCCAAGCAATTGGGGATACGTCCCTTTACCCACTATGCCCCGTGGCTGGCTTGGGAAATCTTCCAATCCAATATCGAAGTGACCCGCATTATTGTATCGCCGGAGATGCCGCTGCAACGCAACATGGTCACTGTCACCGCTCATGCCGACACGGAACTCGGTCGCGTGATCCTGGCCAACTCCATCACGCTAACGCCGGGAACCGTCTCCGTGCGTATGGATGGCAACCAGATTCTGGTACACGCCCTGTCCTTTGAAGGATCCGCGGAGGACATATCCGGCGAGATGGATCGACGTATTTGCCGACTGGAGAAACAGGCGTGATGTTTGTCGTCGCCGCGATTGCAATCCTGATCACCATGACGCTGGCCCTGGTGCGGGCAATGCTGGGCCCCACAGTATTTGATCGCGTGCTGGCCCTGAACATGTTTGGCACCAAGACGGTGTTGCTGATCTGCGTAACGTGTTTTTTGACCGGCCGCACCGACTTTCTCGATCTCGCCTTGCTCTATAGCATGATGAACTTCATTGGGATGGTGGCGCTGCTGCGTTTCTCGCAATACGGGCACTTTCGTGAGGAGGCGACAGACAGCTGACATGATCGTACTGTACATCATTAGCTGGGCATTGTTGCTGGCCGGATCGTTTTTCTCGATTGTGGGTGGGATCGGCATTGTGCGACTGCCGGATTTCTATTCGCGTTTGCATGGCGGCGGAGTCACCGACACGCTAGGCGCCGGGCTGATCATGGCGGGATTGATCGTGCAGGCCGGGTTCAGTCTGGTGGCGTTCAAGTTGCTGACCATTCTGTTCTTTTTGGTGGTCACCAGCCCCAGTTCCTGCCACGCATTGGCCAAGTCTGCGTTGATTCAGGGCCTTAAACCCCAGCTCGACAAGACAGCTCCGAAATCGGGGGACCAATCCTGACATGACCTTCATCGTGATTGCCATTCTCGCATTGCTCGCTCTGACGGCTGTAACCGTTGCGCGTTTGCGTGATTTGTGGGCCGCGGTCATGTTCTTCGGTATCTACAGCTTCCTTGGTGCCAGCTGGATGTTGATTCTGGACGCACCGGATGTGGCGTTTACCGAAGCCGCCGTCGGCGCGGGGATTGCCACGTTCCTGATGCTGGGAACCCTGGCACTGACCAGTCGCACGGAAAAGCCATCCACACGTCTGCCGATCGTTCCCTTGTTTGTGGTGACCATCACCGGAGCCGCGCTTATTTACGGCACGCTGGATATGCCGGAATTCGGTGATCCCCAAGCGCCGGTGCATGTTCATCCCGATCCGTCCTATGTCGAGATCAGCCAGGATGATATGCACGGGCTACCCAACGTGGTGACGGCGGTGCTGGCCAGCTACCGTGGCTACGACACCCTTGGGGAAACCGCGGTCATCTTTACTGCCGGGATTGCGGTGCTGATTATCCTGCGACGACCACGTGATGATGAAGACGACGAAGACGAATCGCCCCGGGAAATGGAGGCCAGCCAGTGATTTCCTTTCCCGTCATTCGCGTGATCACGAAGCTGATTATCCCGTACATCCTGCTGTTTGCGTTGTACGTGCAGTTCCATGGTGACTTCGGACCCGGTGGCGGGTTTCAGGCCGGCGTCATTTTTGCCTCGGCGCTGATTCTGTACGGACTCGTGTTTGGTTTGCCAGCTGCCCAGCGTGTGGCGCCACCACGGCTGATCGAAAAGATGATCGCCATCGGTGTGCTGACCTATGCCGGCACCGGCGTTGTCACGATGCTGATGGGCGGCAACTTCCTGGATTACGACGTCCTGCAGTTCGGCGGACAGCAGCACGTTGCCGCCGACGCCGACCACAATCCATCGACCCTGCCCGATGGCGGGGCTACGCTTGATTCGCATGAGGAAAACCAGCCGCCCGAGACGGGCAATCACGAATCCGAATCCGCTCATGAGGACGAGCACTCCGACGATCACGGCGGAGCCCATGAGGGCGAACACGAGGAACACGGTTTCTTTCCACAAGGCCAGCACCTGGGCATCTTTATTGTCGAGCTGGGTGTGGGAATCACAGTCACCTCCGTGATGACGATGATCTTTTATTGCTTTGCAGGACGGGAGCAAGACGCATGAGCGCCGAACAGGTTCTGGGCTTGTACAACTACTGGATTGTGATCTTCCTGATGATGACCGGGTTTTTCATCGTCATCGCGCGCAAAAACATGATCAAGACGATCATTGGCTTGAATATTTTTCAGACGTCCGTGTTTCTCTTGTACATCACGATGGGCAAGGTAAACGGTGGCGAAGCCCCGATCATTCGGCCTGATGCAGGTCCGGACGTGGTGTATTCCAATCCGCTTCCCAGTGTGTTGATGCTGACAGCAATTGTCGTGGGTATCGCCACAACCGCGCTGGCACTGGCGCTCATCGTGCGGATTCGCGAAGATTACGGCACGATCGAAGAAGACGACATTCTCATCCTGGATCGCGAGTCGTGATTGCCCAGCAACTGCCGATCCTGTTGATAGTGATTCCACTGATTGCCGCGCCGTTATGCGTGCTGTTGGGCAATCGACGCTCGGCCTACGCCCTGGCACTGGCCGTTTGCTGGGTTACCTTTGGGATTTCCATCGCCTTGCTGGCGCAGGTTCAGCAAAACGGACGGATTTCCTATTTGCTGGGCGGTTGGGCGGTGCCCTACGGGATCGAGTACGTCGTCGATTACCTGAGTGCCTTTGTGATGCTGTTTGTATCCGGCATCGGCGCCGTCGTCCTGACATGGTGTCCGCCCAGCATCAACCGGGAAATACCCAAATCAAAACACTATCTGTTTCACGCCACCTACCTGTTGTGCCTGACGGGACTGTTGGGGATATGCATCACCGGTGACCTGTTTAATGTATTTGTGTTCTTGGAGATTTCATCGCTCTCCACATACGCACTCGTCAGTCTCGGCAGAACGCGGCGTGCGCCACTGGCAGCGTTTCAGTATCTGATCATGGGCACGATCGGTGCCACATTCATCCTGATCGGGATCGGTCTGCTTTATCAAATGACCGGTACGCTGAACATGGTCGACATCGCCGAGCGAATTCAGACGCTAGGTGGTCCGCGGACGGTGCTGGTCGCCTTTACGTTCCTGACCGTCGGTCTGTTTATCAAGATGGCGGTGTTCCCGTTGCATTCGTGGCTGCCCAATGCATACACCTATGCACCGTCGGCTGTCACGTGTTTTATCGCCGCGACCGCAACCAAGGTCTCGGTGTATGCGTTCATCCGGTTAATCTATACGGTGTTCACACCCGATTTCGCGTTTGAAACCCTGCCGCTCGATACGGAACTGACCGGGCTGGCGCTGGTCGGCATTTTCGTTGCCTCGCTGGCCGCGATTTACCAACAAGACGTCAAGCGGCTGCTGGCCTAATCAAGTATCGCGCAGATCGGTTACATGCTGCTGGGGATCAGTATGGCCAACGTCCATGGACTGACGGCTGGAATCGTGCACATGTTCAATCACGCCCTGATCAAGGGCGGCTTGTTTATGGTTGTCGGCTGTTTTGCTTATCGACTGGGCTCGGTCAAGCTGGAGGACTGGCGAGGCGCGGGCAAGACGATGCCCTTTACCTCGTTTGCCTGGGTCGTGGGAGGCCTTGGACTTATCGGTGTTCCCGTCACGGCCGGGTTTGTCAGTAAATGGCTGTTGCTAACCGCCGCGGTGGAAAACGGATTGTGGGTAGTGGCAGTGTTGATGCTGATCAGTTCGCTGTTGGCCCTGGTATATGTGTGGCGTGTGGTAGAGACGCTGTACTTTGCCGAGCCGTCCGAAAAGGCCGCGGCTGCCAGCGAAGCGCCCGACTGGATGTTATGGATCACCTATCTGGTAATTGGGGCGATCGTGGTGTTCGGCGTATGGACTGAGTACTCGGCGTTCCTCGCGTACAAGGCAGCCTCCGAACTGCTGGGGGTTCTGCCATGACATCGGAACTGTTGATCCAGCTGTCGCTTGGCCTGCCGCTGTTGGCCGTGGTGCTGGTTTGTCTGTGTGGGAACTTCCCGGATATTCGCGAAGCGTGCTCGCTGGCGGTTTCTTCCGTGTTGTTCTGGGTCAACTGTACGCTGGCCACACGCGTGTTTTCGGGAGAGCGACCGGAATTTAACCTGGGCGAAACGATGCCCGGATTTGAAATCGGATTTACCGTCGAGCCGCTGGGCATGTTGTTCGCGCTGGTGGCTTCGGGGCTGTGGATCGTTACAACGGTTTACGCGATTGGCTACATGCGGTCGCATGACGAAAAACAACAAACGCGATTTTTTGCGTGCTTCGCGATTTCAATTTTCGCTGCCATGGCAGCTGCGTTTGCCGGCAACCTGCTGACACTGTTTGTTGCTTACGAGATCATGACGATCTCGACGTATCCGCTGGTCACACATCACGAGACAGAAAAGGCGAAAAAGGGAGGTCGCGTCTACCTCGGTATCCTGATGTCGACGTCCGTGGCCTTTCTGATGTTGGCTATCGCCTGGACCTGGAGTGTTGCCGGCACCATGGACTTCGCCGACGGCGGCATTCTGGCATTGCCGCATTCGGAAGGCCAGATAAGTGAATGGCAACTGGGCGTCCTGCTGGGACTGTTTGCTTTTGGTATTGGCAAGGCTGCATTGATGCCGTTTCACCGCTGGTTGCCCGCAGCCATGGTGGCGCCGACACCAGTCAGTGCATTGTTGCATGCCGTGGCCGTAGTCAAGGTCGGCGTGTTCTCGGTGCTAAAAGTTGCCGTGTACATCTTCGGTATCGATTTGATGCACGATACGGGCATCAGCGACTGGCTGTGTTACGTCGCGGCTGCAACCATTTTGCTCGCTTCGCTGATCGCCATGAGCAAAGACAACCTCAAGGCAAGGCTGGCATATTCGACCGTCAGCCAATTGGCATATATCACTTTGGGTGCCGCGTTGGCCTCGGCGGCCGGTGTCATCGGGGGCGGGATGCACATCGTGATGCACGCGATGGGCAAGATTACCCTGTTCTTTTGTGCCGGAGCCATCTATGTGGCCGCACACAAAACCGAGATCAGTGACATGCAGGGCCTGGGACGCGTTATGCCCCTGACCTTTGGCGCGTTTTTTATCGCCTCTATCAGCATCATCGGTCTTCCACCCGGTGGTGGTGC
>JBPCVB010000709.1:0-4895 GCA_051010855.1 Pirellulaceae bacterium
GATATGGATGGACGCCCGATCACCCAGGCGTTTGAACGCAAGCCCGATGTGCAAATGATTCCCAGCTGGGATGAGGTTCAAGGAGACGATGGCCAGCACCCGCCAGACAAATCGTTGACGGCCGAAGAGTCGCGGCAGGCGATCGATCAACTGGTGGCGTTGGGATACATCGAGCCCCCCAACGAAAACATAGGGGTCGCGATCAGCGAAACGCAAAGGGAACTGGATTACAATTTGGCTCGCGCCTACATGGATGGTGCCCGACACGGTGACGCCATCCCGTTGTTGGTCAAGCTGTATCAGGAGTCCCCGCTGGAGTTTCGTTTCGGAATCCGCCTGGCAACCTGTTTGCAGGCGCTGGACTACGTAGACGAACTGGAAGACCTGGTCAACGATCTCAGGTATCGCTGGCAGCGAGCTGCCGTGGTTGCCCAGGAACGACTGCGGGAGTTCACAAAAATCGCGAGGGAAAGAAAAACCCTGATGCAGGAGGCAAAGGACAAGCTGCCAGAGCCTGAAAACGACGAAAGTCGACCCCTCGACCGATTGTTCAATCCGATGGAGTTACGCGTCATCAAGACAACGCGAGCCATTGCCCGCGGCAATCCCAGCACACTCGATTACCTGGCGGGGTGGGTAGCCATTTCGCGAGACAATCCGCAATCCGCACTGGAACATTTTCAGAATGCCCGAGAAACGCAATCCGAATTTCCCGGGTTTCACTTTCAACTGGGTGAGGCCTTTCGCCGTCTCGGACAGTATGAAGACGCCACCAAGAGTTTTGCCAAAGTGTTGGAAATCGACCCGCATAGCTCCAGTTCGTATCTGGGCTTGGCGCGTGTCTATTTGAGCCTGGATGAGAACGAAAAGGCCATGAAAGCCGCAAAAGCAGCTGTCGGCCTGAAATATGATCTGCCGCCCGCACATTACTGCATCGGAATGTGTAGCGCACGTACTGGAAATTTGGATCGGGCCATTCAGGCCTTTGAAACGGCATTATCCCAGAATCCGAATTTCTCGGAAGCACATCTTGAACTGGCCCAAATTTACGAAAAGCTTGGGGAACATAACGAAGCTCGCTACCACGAAAACACTGGCAAGAGCATCGATGAAGAAAGAAAAAAACACGCCAGCGAGCGGATTATTCCTGAGTTGGCCAGCAGCGAAACAATTGACTACCAGGAGAGCCTGCCGAAGTTTCCAGAGCAGGATACGTCGGTGTCACGAGTGCCATTCCTGGGTGTCCCGGCTGAAGTTGCGGCCAAGGTATCCATCGAACAGGATGCTTCAGACGAAATTATCTATGTGGTTTCCGGGCTTCCCCGTAGCGGTACCTCGATGATGATGCAAATGCTCGCCGCGGGCGGTATCGCACCGCTGACGGATGAAATACGCGAGGCGGATCTCAGCAATCCTCGTGGATACTTCGAACTCGACAAAATCAAGAACCTCGCCCAGGTCAATGACTGGCTGGCGGAAGCCCAAGGCAAGACGATCAAGGTCGTGGCACCGCTGATTCCGTTCCTGCCTTTACGACACAACTATCGCGTGATCCTGATGGATCGCAATCTGGACGAGATCGTCATGTCACAAAACCAAATGCTAAAAGATGAGGCCAACGCCGACGACCGCTTGGACGACGAAAAGCTCAAGTCGTTCCTGTCGGGCCAGATAAACGTGGCTGAAAAGGCGCTACAGGGACATGACGTGCCGTATTTGAAAGTCTCATATGCTTCATGCATTGAGAATCCAGTTCACGCCACTCAACAGGTCGCAGACTTCCTGGCAACTGATCTAAACGTGACGGCGATGGGGCAGGTGATCGATGCCAATCTTCACCGGCAACGGAGTCAATCGTCTGGCACCCAGGCTGGTTGAAATTTGGTTTCTTCCGACGCAGGACAGGCGAAGATTCGCAGGGAACTGAGGATTTCGGGAGGGCGAGGCTCCGTCCGAGCCGAATGCCAATGATTCCCGGCTCGGACAAAGCCTCGGCCTCTCGGAACATATCCTTGGAGCGCAAAGAAAACCGGATGGCCCAGGCCATCCGGTCATTGTTTCCTGTTGCTTGCAGTTGGCTTACACCGTTTTCTTACGCCGACTGCGGCGACCCGCTCCCAGAGCCAGTGCGGAAAGCATGGCCATGCCGCCGAGTGACGATGGCTCGGGAACTACACCGGCAACAATACTGCCCCCCATGTTCTCATAAGCTGCTCCGACGAATTGGATCGGTGAGGCCACTCCAAGGGCATTGTAATTAACTTTCATCCACCCAACATTCCCCCCCGTTGTCAGGAAGCCGAACATCACGTTCGTTGCGGCCGATCCGACATAAAGAGCCGTGGCAAATGACTGCCCGGCCGATATTGTATTGCCGGTTGCTGTGAACCGAAGCCCGGCAAGATAGCCCGGTGCACTGCCCGGGTTCACGGTCGAGAGATTAACGGAGGCTTTTCGTCCAGCGTTAGCATTGTCTTGCGCAAAATCCAAAAGTCCGTCCAGCGCACCCCCGGGGCCGATAAAGTCGAAGCTAAAAAAGAACGCGGACACAGTGCCGCTCGCCTGGAAGGGACCCGTACCACCAAATGCGGCTTGGTAGGTATTTGGTGGTCGCAGATTGTTTGTCAGATCAACAATGCCAGCTTCAACATCTGGTGCCATGTACATCGCTGTCATTGCTGCGCCAAATGTCGCTACCACTTTCCTGGAGTTGGATTTCTTCTTCATCACGGGTCCTCGCACGATGTACCAGTTGATTCAAGGGTGCCGGGTCAATGAGCTTGGTCACCAAATCGTTCAAGTATTGAGTATATTTGTACCAAGCGGCAATTGCACCCGTTCAGCGAGCAAAAGTGCAGGCTGTACCCCAAACTAGTTAGGCGATTGTGTCGGGAAGCCGACCATTGAGGGGGAATCGGTGTCCGCGGCTCGTTGCCCTGCGTTGCACGGCCTTTCCCAGGCCGACAGTAGTCCGACCAACGCTAAATAAAAAAACCGGATGGCTAAGCCATCCGGTCGTGTTGCTCTGCTTCTTGTTCAGCTGGTCTACGCCGTTTTCTTCCGCCTGCTGCGGCGACCCGCTCCCAGAGCCAGTGCGGAAAGCATGGCCATGCCGCCGAGTGACGATGGTTCGGGAACTACGCCGGCAACAATCGAGCCACCCATGTTGTCGTAAGCAGCGCCAAGGTATGTGAGTGGTGTGGCGGCGGGAACGGAAGCAGTGTAATGAACTTGCATCCAGCCAACATTACCAGCTGTTGTTTTAAAGGCAAACATAACAGTCTGACTGATTGTCCCGGCCGATACAGTGTTATAAAAGGCCATTCCGGTCGTAATCGTATTGCCAGTTGCTGTTAGGCGTATCCCTCCGCCACCACCAAAGTCGAGATAGCCGCCAATAAAAGGCTTGACGTTTCGTTGGGCATTAAGATTGCTCGCAGACCAATCAAAAGTTCCATCCAGAGTTCCGGAGGGGCTACCGATAAAGTCGAACGTCTGAAAGAAACCGGACTGGGGGCCGGCAGGCAGATTACCTGAAAGGTCAATGACGCCCGCTTCCACATCTGGCGCCATATACATCGCAGTCATTGCTGCGCCGAATGTCGCTACCACTTTCTTTGAATTGGATTTCTTCTTCATCAGCCTTCCTCGCAAGATGTACCAAATGATTCAAGGTTGCCGGGTCAAGTGAGCTTGCTCACCAAGTCGTTCAAGCATTGAGTATATTTGGCTCAGTGAGCAAATTCACCCGGTTAGCGAGAAAAAAAGGGCATCTGTACCCACAATTTTCTCAACTGTCCGTTGGGTCCTCTCGCTTGGATAAGACGCCTTGGGGGGGAATCGGCGCCCATGGTTGTTGCTGTGAACAAGGTATCGCGCTGGCGACAACGCCTTTTTACCGAAGAAATGGGCCTTTCGACCCGGATTGGTGCTCACGCAGTAAAGCCTTGGCCTTTCCCAATGTTGTTACCCAGCCATCCGTATACTCGATAGGATCCACTCGGCCAATTGCGTCAAACGCTAAAACCCGCTCCACGTCCGAACCAGTCAAACCGTGAGCCCGACCGGTTGAATCAGGCAGGTAACTAGTCAGCGTATTGGCGAACACGTGATCGAAATCGATCCCCAGGCCTTCCGTTGTTCGCAACGCGTCGCGAAGGATGCCAGCCTTGTCGCAATCCAGATAAGGCAGATACAGTTCGACTTTGTCCGCATCCCAGTTTCCCCTCTCAAATGCTGTCCACAATGCCTGGTAGAAGACGGGCCGACAATCGGGATAGATGGCATGATCACCCGAATGAACGCCCAGGCACAAACGAACGGGTTGTGCATGGCCCTGCGCAATCGACCAGGCAACCGCATACGCAATGGACGCAAAGATTGCATTGCGATTAGGGACCACCGTCTCCCTCATGTTGTCCTGTTCATAGTGACCCAGCGGGACATCGCGTTCCCCGTCGATCAGGGCAGAGTCAAGCAATGGCCCCAGCGACGTGAGATCGACCACCTGGTGGTTGATAGGGTGACCACGTTGCTGCAGGTAGTCGAGATTGCGTTGCAGGAAATCCAGTTCAATCGCATGTTTTTGGCCGTACAAAAAACTAATGCCGTGAACCGCCAGACCATCGGCCAAAAGCCGTAGCAGCAGACTGGTGGAATCCATGCCCCCACTCAAACAGGCGACGGCGTTGCGTGCAAAGTCACTCATGTGATTGGCTCAATGGTTTCGAGGCAAGAACGCTGACACGGGCAACCCGAAGCGTCAGCGAGGGTCACCAACTTTGACCCTCACTGACGCTTCGGGTTGCCGTGAGACAGCATAATCAGTCAATTCGCACGCTGATCACCGTCCCTTGGCGGGCCAGTTGGCAACTCGCATAATCAGTGTCTTCATC
>JBPCVB010000710.1:0-5316 GCA_051010855.1 Pirellulaceae bacterium
TACCAGGAATAGGAAATGCCGCGTTGACACCCGCGGGGTTCGTAGGGAGGGATTCCCGATTCCAGCAAGGGATAATCCAGGGCCTGCATTTCCCAGGTCACGATGCCTTCCTTGACATGAATGTCCCAGCTGCATCCGCCAGTACAGTTCACGCCGTGCGTGCTGCGAACAACCTTGTCGTGTTGCCAACGATTGCGGTAGAACTCCTCCCAACCACGCAGTTGAGGATCGGTTTCGTCCTTGATCCAGCGAATGGCATTTTTCGACTTTAGCATCGTTAGCCTTTATATTTTTGAATCTGCAACGAGCGCACGGCGAACCGAACGCAACCGGGTGTTCCATAGCGAGTCAAACACAAAAAGAATCAGCGCCGCGCCCAACAGACCGAGAATGGCAAAGCTGACCATCGAGGCGCCAACTGGCTCTGGCTGGCTTTTGGCTGCCCGGCTTTCAAATAAGGCGACCAGCGCATGGATCTCATCGGGCTCCAGTGGTTGGTCCCTCAACAAGGACTGCATGGTGGGAGTCGCCGGAGATCCCAGCCAGGCACTCAGGGTTGCCCGACCTCCTGTCGTATGCTCGCCTTCTTCGTAAACTCGCGTGAGATCGGGTCCGAGGTTGCCGCCCCCCAGTCCGCCAACGCCTGGTAGTCGATGGCACGACATGCACATCGCCGAGCCACCTGCAAGCTGTTCACGCCCGGTAAACAAGGCCAGGCCGCGCTCCACGTCCCGGGCAGTAAAGGGTTCACTGGAAACTGCAGCGCCCTTGAATTGGGATTCGTCCAATAGCGATTCGGCATCGATCAAGTCCAGCAGGAAACCGGCTCTTTCGGCATCCAGCCCCACAATTTTGGTCATCACGACGCCGCCAGGTGTCTCCTGTACAAGCCGCGCCGCATATGCGTCACCCGAGTTAACCATCCGTGGCGGGTCGAGCATAAAGGAAATCAACCAATCGCGGTCCTTTCCCGCTTCCATGGCGCGTTCCGTGACACCCTTCAGGTCAGGACCGGTCAACCGGCCGCCGCCAATCGTATGACAACTGGCACAGTTGGCCTTGAAGTAGGCCGCTGTTTCCTGTCCATCGCAGCGACTCGCGACCGAGAAATTCAGCACGATGAAACCACAGATTACGACCAGCTGTCGTGTGTATTGGCCTCTTGCAGTGACTAGCGACATCTGTTGCTTCCCTCAACGAATCCTGATGATTGCGTTTCGTTCACTTGAAGTCTCAAGCAACAGCTGCGCTGTGATGGCAAACATTGTGCCGGATTAGTCTGTTTACCGACCGCGGTTGCACGTCGCTGGTTAAAAGAGGACGTATTTGTCCAGAATTAGCTGCTGTCGAGTGGGGTTGACAGACAAGAACCTCAAGATGGTGTCCACAAAGACCTTTTCGCAAATCAGATTGCGTTTTATTTCGCAAAATCTGCGCGTCTTTCGCTTATCGAGGTATCGCTGCGCATTGACAATTCAAGGCGCGAGCAAAAAAACGCGCGGTTTGGCGCGCCGGGTGCGAATTCGCCACCCTGCGGCAAGGCAATTTTCATGCTTGACTTGTTCTGGGTCTCGTCGACCAGCGACCGCATCGCTGCCAGCTATCAGAAACGGATAAGGATGGATTGAGAGCAGTCCGGGCAGCTTGATGGATGTCTCATATTGACTGAAGATCGATTTCGGGACTACAAGTTTGGTCACCTTTTTGCGTACAGGTTGTATCAAGGCGGGAATGACAAATGAACTTGCGACAACACCGTGAACCTCGCGTGCCCGGACCAAAAATTCTGTTGACCAGCGTATTCGGTCCATATGCACAGGACGACGAGTACGGTAGTCAGAAAATCAACCCCATGGAGTTGTGGCACAACCAGGTCACTCGCGTGCAAGGTCCGTTTTCCCTGCGCATGTTCAATCGTTCGTTTGGCATGTTGTTTATCCAGGCGAACATTGAATCGCCCTGCATCATGCTGGATTTTCCGTCAATGGACCGGTTCATCGAAGAACTCAAAACCAATCGCTACGACATCATTGGAATTGGCAGCATCACCATCAATGTTTTGAAGGTCAAAAAGATGTGTGAGCTGGTGCGCCAGTATCAGCCGAAGGCGACGATCGTTGTGGGCGGGCACGTAGCCAACCTGCCGGATCTCGAGCGTCGAATTGACGCCGACGAAATTGTCAGAGGAGAAGGCGTTCGCTGGTTTCGTAAATATCTCGGAGAGGATCCTGACCGCCCACTTAGGCACCCCGAGATTCCAACCTATGTCGACTATCGTAATTTGGGAACGACTATCAATATCAAACGCCGCGACCGCACTGCGACATTGATTCCCTCGGTTGGATGTCCATTGGGATGCAATTTTTGTGTGACCTCGGCAATGTTTGGCGGAAAGGGAAAATTCGTCAATTTCTATGATGGCGGCGATGAGTTGTTTGACGTGATTTGCCAGCTTGAATCCTCAATGGGTACTCGCTCGTTTTTTGTGATGGATGAGAACTTTCTGCTGCACCGGCCTCGCGCATTGCGGTTGCTGGAACTCATGAAAGCCCACAAAAAACCGTGGTCGTTCAACGTGTTTAGTTCGGCCAACGTAATCAGCAAATACAGCTTTGAGGAACTGGTGGCCCTCGGAATATCGTGGATCTGGATGGGACTGGAGGGGGAAGAAAGTCAGTACACCAAACTTCGCGGCGTCGACACGCGAGCCATGGTTGGCGAGCTGCAAAGTCACGGAATCCGTGTTCTGGGATCAACGATTATCGGCCTCGAATCTCATTCACCGAAAAACATCGACAACGTCATCGACTATGCGGTCAGTCACGACACCGACTTCCATCAGTTCATGCTGTACACGGCATTGCCAGGCACGCCGTTGTGGACGGAACTGGAGGAGAAGGGTTTGCTCAAAGGCGAGTTAGAGGTGCCGCACAGCGATCATCATGGCCAGTACCGCTTTAACTTCCTCCATCCGCTGATTCGTGATGGTCAGGAAACCGAATACCTGTTGCGCGCATTCAATCGCGATTTTCAGGTAAATGGTCCCAGTGTCATACGAGCGGTCTCGACCATGCTCAAGGGCTGGCGACGATACGCCGAACATCCCGACGAACGCATCCGAAAACGGTTCAAGTGGGAAACACGTGACCTGGTCAAACACGGTGTGCCTATGGTGGCCGCGGCCGTGTCATATTTTGATGACCAGCCAGTCCTGCGTTCCCGTTTATCGAGTTTGCTGGACGAGTTATTTGCCGAGTTTGGCGATCGAGCTGAGCATTTTGCGCATGTAGCGGGACCCTATGTGTTGCAAAAAATCCAGGAAGAGGAGGCCCGGCTAAAACAGGGTTGGACGTACGAGCCACCCACTTTCTACGAGAAAAACGCGGCGTGGCTGGCCCTGGACCAGCAAGAAAAGGTCTCTGCCTGATCTCGTTGGAGACCACGCGGGCCAGGTTATCAGGTGGGAGTATCGTACCGGCGTAGGGCGGGCGAAACCGCTCAAAAATCCGCGCCGTGGCGTCAGAAGCCTGGTTTTTGTCAGCGTTTCATCGAGGGCGCGGTTTTTGCATCCGTCGAATTCATCAACTAGCGCTACTCGCGCGCCGGAGTGGATTCGGTTTGGCGCGTCAGGTCGGCAATGGCCCGGTGTCACAATATTTTCGTCTACAGGAACAAAGGGGAGAGGCAATGTCCGATTTAAGTACGCCCGGATCCGTTGGGCAATGGGTCGCGCGATTTCCCGCAACGTCACGCGTGTTTCAGGAATTCAAAATCGACTTTTGTTGCGGTGGTGGCATTACGCTGGAAGAGGCATGTCGCAAACGGGACATTGACCCGCAAGCGGTTTTGCAGCGACTCAATGAAGCTCGCGACGGGCGAGAGCAGTCCGACGAAACGGACTGGCTGACCCATTCGTTGACTCGTTTATCCGACCACATTGAACAAACCCACCATCAGTTTCTGCGATCCGAGCTGCCGCGACTGGACAAAATGGCTCGCCGCGTGGCCCAGGTTCATGGCGAGAAGGACGCCGACTTGATTGAGGTCCGCGACGTTTTTCTGGAACTTCGCGGCGAACTCGAGCCGCATATGATGAAAGAGGAAAACATTTTGTTTCCCGCGATTCGCCAGCTGGAACTGGCTTCCTCGCGGCCTGATTTTCCATTCGGTACGTGAGCGAATCCGGTTCGCATGATGGAACACGAACACGACTCTGCCGGCACCGCAATGAGGCGTTTGCGTGAATTGACGCATGAATTCGAACCACCGCCGGAAGCGTGCAATACCTGGCGTGCCTTGTTTGATGGTTTAAGGGAACTGGAAACAGATCTGCATATCCACATTCACAAGGAGAACAACATCCTGTTTCCACGAGCGATGCAACTGGAAAAGGAAATGCAGGTTGGAACCAGCCCCCTGCCCCAACTGGGAGGCTGAAGGAACCAGCCAAACGTTGACAACGAAATATCGGTAAAGGAACAAACGGGAATGTTGTGACCCATGGAAATGCCTGATTGAGGCGATGACCAAAACGGATCGCAACATCTGCCTTTTCCCTCATGATCTCTGCAACAGCGCAATACGCCTTGCGAGCGGTCGTCTACCTTGCCGGAGGCGAAAACGGACTTGTCAGCAGGGACGAAATTGCCGAATCGACCATCGTCCCGCGAGAATACCTTTCAAAGGTGCTTGTCGAACTGGAGGCGGCCGGGATTGTTGAGTCACGACGAGGACGCGGTGGCGGATACCGACTGAGTCGACCCGCCGAAGAAATAACGACACTGGAGGTAGTCTTGTGTGTGGACGAGATACCGCGGATCACCGAATGCCCACTTGGCTTTTCCGACCACGTCAAGCTGTGCCCTATGCACAAATTACTGGACGATACGAGTCGTCTGGTAGAGGAAACCTTGTCTGCCACGACCATTGCGGATCTGTGTCCCGATAGTCAACGATCCCGTTCGTGTGGTTTTCCAAAGAAGAGGCCGGGTGGCCAGGTTTGATTACCTGCCGCACTAGTCGAGTTCCTTTTGCAGGATATTGCGAAACCGCGTCGCGCTAATCGGATGATCGGCCAGCAGCCGGCCCTTGTAGACCAGATTGATCATTCCGTAAGGCGAAGCCAGCTGCGCGCGGGCCTGGGCGGCGTTTTTTAGCTGAACAAGCTTGAGCTTCACGCCATGTTTCTCGGCAACCGGTGGCAGTTCGTGGACCGCCTTGCCGATGTAGGGGCACTGGTTGGTATAAAGTAACTTCAGTCCGCGGTGTTTCCTGAGTCGCTCGTCCCAGTTATCCGGGAACGACGGTTGCCTGGCC
>JBPCVB010000711.1:0-5506 GCA_051010855.1 Pirellulaceae bacterium
GGTCCGGAATCCCGGGCCAAACACATCATCTATCTCCACATGGCGGGTTCGCCGCCCCAGCACGAAACGTTTGATTACAAACCGGAATTGGCGAGACGGCACATGGAACTGTGCCCCGACGAGTTACTGGCCGATCGCGAGTTTCCGTTTATTGAAGGTCGTCCAAAATTGCTGGGGCCCCAGTTCGAGTTCGCGCAGCACGGCGAAAACGGACTGTGGATCAGCGAGTTATGGCCTCACCTCGCCGAACAGGCCGACCAATTGTGTATCGTCAAGTCGATGGTGACTGACCAATTCAATCATGCGCCTACCCAGTTGCTGCTGCATACGGGGACGCCCCAGTTTGGTGGCGCAGCAATGGGCTCGTGGATGACATACGGCCTTGGCAACGCCAACGAAAACCTCCCAGGTTTTATCGTGATGGTTTCGGGTGGCAAATTGCCGTCTGGTGGGAAACAACTGTGGGGCAGCGGATATCTGCCCGGTGTCTACCAGGGTGTGCAGTGTCGCAGCGGTGGCGAACCGATTCTGTTTGTCAACAATCCGCCGGGCATAAGTCGGTCATTGCGCAGAGCCAGCCTCGATGCCCTGAATGAAATCAATCAACGCGAGTACGAACAATTTGGTGACGCCGAGACATGGACTCGCATCAACCAATACGAACTGGCCTTTCGCATGCAGACGGCCGTGCCTGAAGTGATGGACATTTCGCGAGAGTCCAAGGAAACGCTGGAGGCATACGGAGCGGAGCCCGATGGCGCGTCGTTCGCCAACAATTGCCTGCTGGCTCGCCGGCTGGTTGAACAGGGGGTGCGTTTCGTGCAACTTTTCGATTGGGGTTGGGACGTGCACGGCACCGGCGCCGGCGACGATTTAACGACTCAGTTTCCGAAAAAATGCCGGCAAGCGGACCAACCCATCGCGGCGTTACTGAACGATCTCGCCGAACGCGGGTTGCTCGACGAGACACTGGTCATTTGGGGTGGCGAATTTGGCCGGACGGCCATGAACGAAGAGCGTCACGGTTCCAAATACCTGGGCCGGGATCACCATCCCGATTGCTTTTCGATCTGGATGGCAGGCGGCGGCGTGAAATCCGGAATCAGTTATGGAGAGACAGACGATTTTGCCTATACGGTAACTCGTGACCCGGTCGGTGTGCACGACTTGCAAGCGACGGTATTACATCTGCTGGGACTTGACCCGCACGAGTTCAGTTTTCCTTTCCAGGGACTTGATCAGCGGCTCATCGGACCCGCCAACGATCCCAAAGTCATTCACGACCTGGTTGGTTGAACTTCCTCGCGCCTCCTCCCTCTTCCCTCGCGCCTAACAGCGTCCTCGCCAGGAATTGAACCTGGTCCTCGACCTTCGCAGAGTCGTATGCATCCGGCACACCCCGAGGACGTTTGTGAGACTGCAGGCCGGAGGCTGGAGGAAAACCTGGCAAAACCTCCTGATGCAGACTCGAAACTGTTTTTTTGACATCACTCGTTGAAACTGTATAATTCGTCACACCACTTCCAGGGGCTTGTGAACCTTCTATCAACCTGGAATCGCTGTGGTTTGGAATCGCTTGTTATTCGCGATTGTCCTGCTTGGCTGCTGGTGCTGCAGCCATTCTCTTCCGGCGCAGTCATTGTGGTCGTTTGACGTCGACGACGCGTTGCAATCGGTTGGCGACAAGACTCGCATCCTGATTGTCGTCCAGTTTCACAGTAACTTTCTAAAATCGCCGCGTGGCTCGCGTGAACTGGAGTTGTTCGAGCAAGTCGCCCTGGACGAACGCACTCGCGAGTGGCTGAGCGAGAATGCGGTGCTGGTTGCGCAAAACGTTGGGCAGTCCGATGTCTTGCAACTGCAACCACCCGGTGCCGTGGACGAGGAAGAACCAGCAGTCAATGCGTCGTCACGCGACCCTGATCCCGGGCAGTGCGTTACCTGGTTTTGTAATACCGACAACCAGGTTTTGTTTTGTCTGGCCGGGTATCCCGACGCCGGCGAGTTCTACCGTCGTGCGCGCTGGACGCATCTGGCGGCTGTCCGTTTTGCCGAGAACGATCACAGTTTTCGCTCGGAATACCACGCGCGTCAGATACATGCCCTGGACCGAGTGCTGTTTCACGAAACCCTGGACAAGGTTCGCCGTGATGACGAGCAAACCAAAACACGCAACAGCGATTTGGAACAGGCTGTCGAAGCCCTGTCTCGTGTTCGACGGAAACGCCTGCAGGATCGGTTTGGTGGTGCTATGACCGATGGCGGGTTTGTGCCGACGAATGCACTGTTAACTCAACATGCTGCTTTCGAAAGCGACTTGATGCACATCCTGCTGGCCTATGAGCCGGTGCCGGTTCGCCACGCGATGGAACGCGCTTTCTGGCAACGCATATGCGGACTACGTATGTGGTCCACTGACCAGCCAGAACTGATTGCATGGGCCGAATATCAAACCCGTCGCCGTCGTCCGCTCATGTTGCGCGTTATCGACGAATTCACCATTGACGACCGATGGCCACCCGATTCGCCGGTGCGTCTGGGTCGACTGCTGGATGAGTTTGCCGAACGAGAAGTTTCGCTGGACGACATCGCCGTGATTGCTGCTCACCACGATTTTTCGGAAATCGTGATTCCACCTGACGTCAGGCCCATGTACCTGGCGGCGACCAGTCGGGGTGACTCATGGAAGCTGCACACCAACAGTGACACGCTGGCCGATCTGACCCGCACACTGGGCAAGATTGAATCCTTACAGAGGCAAAGGAACAGGAGAAGACGATAATGAACATGACAAAACTGTTGCTGGCGGGGACGCTATTTGCCTTGCTGGCCTGTTCAGCTGCTGGCGAACTGTACGCCCAGGCACGTCCGTCCGGTGAAGCCATTTTCCGGCACCACTGGTCACCCAATGATGGGCGAGCTGCCAATGGTGATGGACTCGGTCCGCTGTTCAACGGAACATCCTGCTTGCAATGTCACGATCAGGGTGGAGCCGGAGGCGGAGGCAGCATCCAGCAAAACATTGACTTCGTCAGCAACGCCACCAACTCGTTTCGGGCGACGCAGGAACTTGTGGACTTTCATCCGGGATTCCTGAACGACGACGGCTCTCCACGCTCGAGTATCATTCTGCACCGTTTTGGTCTGGACTATGACTATTCGCGAAAGCGCAAGGAACTGACTGGCGTCGATTTGACCCAAGGCGCGGAGAACATCAATCCGCATCAGGCGATTCGCGATATCCAGTTGAATCCTGTGCAACAGATCGAAAGCGGCAGCCGTATTCAATTGCGGCGCAGCCAACGCAACTCGACCGCCCTGTTTGGTGCCGGACTGATCAACCAGATTCCCGACGATGTAATTCTCGAACGAGCGCTCGGGCAGCGCGGAGACATATCGGGTCGACCCGCAGTGGTCGGCGAAGGTGACGCGATTCAACTCGGTCGATTCGGGTGGCGTGGCCAAACGGCCTCGATTGACGATTTCGTGATGGATGCCTGTGCGATGGAACTGGGACTGGAAGTTCACGCAAGAGAGCAAACTCCCGATCCGCGAAAACCCAGGTACCGACCACCGGGTGTCGACCTGACGGCTGAGGAAGTTCAGGCACTGACGCAATTCGTCAAAGGACTGCCGCAACCGCGGCAAATCATGCCAGATGACCCGGCGGCCCGAAAACGTGTGAACGAGGGCGAAGGCCACTTCGTCAGTGTTGGCTGCGCCGCCTGTCATGGGCCGAAGATGGGCGATGTGAACGGTCTGTATTCTGATTTGCTTTTGCATGACATGGGGCCAGCATTGGCCGATCCGGTTCCCGCCACCGCCGGAGTCGAGTTACCGATTCTGGTTTCTACGCTGAGCCGTGGTCGAGTCGAGTTGCCTCGCCCGTCATCCGGTTCCTATGGAGGAGGCGGTGGGCCCATGTTTGCCAGCGCGGCCGGCACGACTCTGGTTCAGGAATGGCGAACGCCTCCGCTGTGGGGCGTGGCGGATTCGGCACCGTACATGCACGACGGTCGGGCGGCCACACTGGTCGAGGCGATTGCCTTGCACGGCGGTGAGGCACAACCGTCGACCGCCGCGTACTTCAATTCGTCGCTGGAGGATCGCCTCAAACTGATTGAGTTTTTGCAAACGTTGCGAGCGCCGTCGCGTGACTAAGGGACAGGTGCGGTCTGGCCGCCGCCGTTGCAAATGTTGGCGATCGAAACAGTTCAAAATTTGCTACATGCTACAAAAACGTTGGATTTTTCAAAAATCGTTCACCCTTGTTGATTTCGACGCGGGGCAATTGCAAAATCACGGTGCCACGCG
Organism: Pirellulaceae bacterium; assembly: GCA_051010855.1. Lineage (GTDB taxonomy): Bacteria > Planctomycetota > Planctomycetia > Pirellulales > Pirellulaceae > CAJQPP01. The sequence goes on from JBPCVB010000711.1 coordinate 4,315, forward strand.
TGATCTTTCAGGCAAACCGGCCAGCGAAAAAAATCGCCGAAAAAAACACGTCTTCGGGTGGGCGAATTTTTCTGCTCGTCACAAAAACCTGTGGCGTTTCCAGCAGCACTTAATTACTAATCAAGGAACAGCATGTCCAAACAAGAATCCAATCGCCGTTCGTTCATCAAAACATCAGCGGGAGCCGCGGCAGCGGTTGCTCTGGCTGGAACCACAAGTAATACATCGGCGGCAAACGTGAATGTCAGTTCGAAGAAACTCCTGGAAAAGGAAGTCCAGGTTCATCACGAATGGGGCACGCTCAAGGAAGTGGTCTGCGGCATCCCCAATTTGCGAATTCCGACCGAAATGCCAGCCGCGGTGTACAACTATGCCCCCACCGAAGGGATCAAGTTTTTTGAAGCGAACCTGGGCAAGAGCCTCAAGGAAGCCGACGTGGATCTTTACAACCAGGCGGCCGAACAGATGGATGCCACCGTGGCAATCATGGAAGAACGTGGCATCCGGGTGCATCGCCTGGAAGAGGTTACCGATGAGGAAAATGCCTACCTCTCAGGAGTCTTTCCTCCGAGCGTCGTCCAGATGTATCCTCGCGATCCGATGCTGGTCATTGGAAATCGTGTTATTGAAACGGAATTGTTCATGCCTCTTCGGCGTCGTGAACGATTCGGCGTGAGACGAACTATTGCAGCGCGACTGGCCGATAGTGATGCCCAGCTCGTTTCGATGCCTGTCGCCGTGCCCACGCCAGAACAGGAAGACGGCAGTTACGGACCTGGTCCATTCCTGGAAGGTGGAGACGTGTTCCTGCTCGGGAGAGATATCTACGTCGGAAACGGGGGCAACGCCAGCAACTCGGCCGGGGTCCTATGGTTGGCACAGTATTTGGGCTCGGACTATCGAGTGCATGAAGTCAAACTGACCAAAAAGTTCCTGCACCTGGATTGTTGCCTGGCCACACCACGGGAAGGTCTGGCGATTATTTGCAAGGAAGCGTTCGTCGATGGCTTGCCCGAATTCCTCAACGACTGGCAGTTGATCGAGTTGCCCTATGTCGAAGCGAAGGAAATGCTCGGCTGCAACGGCCTGGTCCTGGACAGTGAATCGATCATCATTCATACCGATCTGCCACACCTCGGCAAGGCACTACGCGACGCCGGTCAGGAAGTGATCGAAACGCCATTCGATGCCG
>JBPCVB010000712.1:0-5448 GCA_051010855.1 Pirellulaceae bacterium
GGCTCAGCGCATCTATGATCAAGGTACATGAACACCCTGCGAACAAGCCCCGACTCTGCCAGTTTCACGACTATCTCCATCGAGAATATTCGTAACTTTTGCATCATTGCCCACATTGACCACGGCAAAAGTACGTTGGCTGATCGGCTGCTGGAAAACACCGGTACCGTTTCCAAGCGTGAAATGCAGGAGCAGCTGCTCGATGATATGGCCCTTGAGCGGCAGCGGGGTATCACGATCAAGGCTCGTGCCGTCACGATGCAAACGCGGCATGCGGGGCAGGCTTACGAACTGAACCTGATCGACACGCCCGGTCACGTTGACTTTCACTATGAAGTCTCCCGTTCGCTGGCCTGCTGTGAAGGTGCCTTGTTGCTGGTCGACGCATTTCAGGGTGTCGAAGCTCAAACGGTTGCCAATGCCTATGCCGCGATGGAACACGAATTGGAGATCATTCCGGTTATCAACAAGATCGACCTGAAACACCAACGGGCCGACGAAGTGGCGCGGGAGATGGAACATGTTTTGGGAATCGATGCCGATTCCTGTATCCGCGTAAGCGCCAAGACCGGTGTCGGCATTGATGAATTGCTGGATGCGATACTTCGACGCATACCCGCGCCGTCAGGCAGCGTAGACGAGCGATTACAGGCCATGGTTTTCGACTCACACTACGATGAATATCGGGGGGCCATCACCTATTGCCGACTGATGAACGGAACGGCGAAAAAGGGCCAGAAGATCAAATTCCTGCGGTCCAACCAGACTCATGAAGTTCACGAACTCGGCCATTTCTCACCCAAACAAACACCCACTGAGGCTCTGCGAGCGGGGCAGGTCGGTTACATCATCTGCAACATCAAGTCACTTGATGCGGCTCACATTGGCGACACGATTAGTTCTGCCACCGAACCGGGCGAACCCTTGCCCGGTTATGAACAACCCAAACGCATGGTCTATTGCGGCCTCTACCCTTCGGATGGCCAGGATTTTTCCGACTTACGAGACGCGTTAACCAAACTGGCGATCAATGATCCGAGTTTTGAATTCCAGCCTGAATCCAGCGATGCGCTTGGGTTCGGTTTCCGCTGCGGGTTCCTCGGATTACTGCACATGGAAATCGTCCAGCAACGCCTGGAAGGCGAAGCGGATATCGACCTTGTCCAGACCGCTCCCAATGTGAGCTACGAAATCGTCAAAACCAATGGCGAGCTGCTGGAGATTCACCGGCCCCAGGAAGTGCCCGATTCGGGCGACATCGCCGAATTCCGCCAACCCATTGTTCGTGTCAGTCTGATTCAGCCTGAAGAATATGTCGGTGCGGTGATGAAGATGTGTCAGGAGCGACGTGGCGTTCAGCAGGCTACTGAATACCTCAGTCCGACCCGCATCATGTTGACCTATGATCTGCCTTTGGGCGAGGTCATCTATGACTTGCACGACAGGATCAAAAGTGCCACGCGCGGTTACGGCACGATGGATTATGAATTCAAGGGATTCGAACCCGCCGACCTGGTTCGCGTCGATATACTCGTCAACGGGAATCGTGTGGATGCACTAAGTATCATTTGCAATCGGGCCGACAGCGAACGACGCGGTCGCGTTGTGGCCAAAAAGCTCAAGGAAGAAATCGACCGACACATGTTCGAGGTGGCCGTACAAGCCGCCATCGGGACGCGCGTTGTTGCTCGCGAAACCGTCAAGGCCTTGCGCAAGAATGTCACCGCCAAATGCTACGGTGGAGATATATCCCGCAAGAAGAAGCTGTGGGCCAAGCAGCGTGAAGGCAAGAAACGGATGAAATCCATCGGCTCGGTCGACATCCCGCAAAAGGCATTTATGGCTGTGTTGCACAAGGGCGACGACAAGAAGAACTGACACATCGCGCCGTCCCTTTGGCTGCAATTTTGTCAGTAACTCGCCCCCGGCTGCCCCGCTTTCCCCGCGTTTTCCCGGCAATTTGCCTTTGCGCGTTTTTGGCATTCAGTTTGCTCTTCATCCTTACGGCCCAGATCATAATCCGCACTTTTGCCGACATGTCGCTCACTCCCACACTGCTTATTACCGACGATGACCGCGATTTTCGCGAGTCGCTGGTCGCGGTATTTGACGACCGCGGATTCGACACGGTGATGGCGTCCGACGGCGTAGAGGCCTGCGATGTGGTCCGCGAACAGCAGATCCATCTCGTGCTGCTCGACTATCAGATGCCGCGAATGACCGGTCTCGAAGCGCTGCGACTGATCAAGCAATATGATCAGCGATTGCCCGTGATATTGATGTCTTCGGCACTGGACGAAGCCCTGTCGCAAGCCGCCAGGGCCGCCAACGCGTTTGCCGTGCACTCCAAACCCGTCAACGTGGCAAAAATCCGGCAAGATGTTTCCAGCGCGCTGCACAGTATTTATAACTGGTCAGCCGACAACTAGAGTTGATGTTGTTCCCCCCTTTTGCAAAAGGGGGTTCACGATGTGGGCTAGAGCTGGTGCTGTTCCCCCCTTTTGCAAAGGGGGGCGAGGGGGGTTCACAAGGTGGGGTTCAGGAGGTCTCGATGAAATCATTTTCTTATCTCGTGTTTGCCTGCGCATTGCTGGTGTCCATTACGGCGCAAGGCCAGGAGCCTCCGCAACAGCAACAACAAGAGGAAGCCGAGGCTCCGGTCAAACTCGAATTCGAAGATCTGGTCAAGTTACTCGAGTCCGGCACCAACGACGAAAAGATTCTTGCTGCCGCGCTGCTGGTTGATCACAGCGAACGACTGGATGAGTTTATCGAGCCGCTGCTGGCGTTATTTGCAGTGCGCGATGATGCCGTCGTCGACACGGTCAAGCGAGTGGTGTTTTGGCTGGGCCCGGACGTCGTGGCAATCATGGATGAAGAACTCGACGCGACAAACCTGGACCAGCTACGTCAACAATGCAGCGCGATCAATGCCATCGGTGATCCGGCCGCGACGTTCGAACCACAACTGCTGGAAATCCTCGATACCTCAACCGATCCGCGGACTCGCACCGCCGCTACGTTCGCGCTGACCGGCTTTTCCAGGGGCTGCCCCGAGGCCATCGAGAAAATTCTGGTGGATCTTGAACACCCTGACATGAATACCAAGTTGTTTGCCTGCCGCCTGATCATCAAGACTGGACCTGAGGCCACACAAGCCGTTCCAGCTCTGGTCGAGTTGCTGGATAACGGCAACATTTCGGAACGCAGCTATGCGGCATGGAGTCTGGGAGCCATCGGTCCGACCAATCAGTTCGATACCATACAGGCGTTGATTGAAATGCTGGACCGATTCAATGTGATCGAAAGGGAACGAGCGTTAATTGGTCTGGGACTGCTGGGCGAGGAATCGGCGGCGGCCGAAGCAAAAACGCGGTTGCTAATGGCCGAAGACGGAACCAACCTGGAAGGTCAGGCCGCGGTGACTCTTTGGCAAATTACGGGCGATGCCGAAGAACCGGTTGCCCGCCTGGTTGAACTGTCCAAAGGAATCGACTTTGAGGTAAAGGGGCTCCAGTTGCTCGGCGACATGGGTCCTGCCGCCGCGGACGCTATGGACTTTTTGATCGAGCGCGCGAATTCAGAGGACGAAGCGATCCAGGTTTATGCTCTGGATACGATTGCAAAGATCGGTCCGGCTGCCAACGAACATCACGAGGCGATCCAGGCCCTGACCGAAGACGAGGACCCCGTCGTGCGACTGGCAGCGCGCATGACGCTGCGGAAAATCACAGACGAGTGATCGCATTGGGCGGTAAGCACGCCCATCAACCATTTGTTGATGGGAGTGAGTTTTCGCCAGACGAATAGGCAGGATTAACTCTCCTCGAGCCCTACGCAATTTGCAATTTTCAATTTGCATTTTGCAATAGTCTGCTCCCCCTCATCCGGCCTGCGCCCACCTTCTCCCTCAGGGAGAAAGGGATGATCAGGATTCGGAGGTTTCGGCTTCGCTGGTCGCCGTTTCGGCGGCTTCGGCTTCTTTGGCTTTCTTGCCTTTGCCGTACTTCTCTCCAAACTTCTTGCGGAATTTCTCCACGCGACCCATCGTGTCCACGAACTGTTGCTTGCCCGTATAGAACGGGTGCGAGGCGCTGGAAATGTCTACATAGACGACGGGGTATTCGTTACCGTCTTCCCATTTGATCGTTTCATCGCTCGTGCGAATCGTGGATCGGGTGAGGATGGCAAAATCAGCCGTCTTGTCCTTGAAGACCACCGGCTTGTAATCGGGATGGATCTCAGCTTTCATCGTTCACTCGCTTTTCAGATAGATTGGGATCGGAATAGATCCCGGGCCGGCCGGCATCGCCGGGCTGGAATCGCGTATTTTAGCGACTCACAGTCGCCCTGCGAAGGGCTTTTGCGACTCAATGTCTTTCCCTTCTCCCCCGGGGAGAAGGTGCCCGGAGGGCGGATGAGGGCAGGATCCTGACTTTCACAAGGCGTTTGTTCATCCCGTAACTTAGCCCCTCACCCGGCTGGTCTTTTCCTGAAAAGCCCAACCACCCTGTTCCCGAGGAAGAGGGTAGCGCACCGAACTGCGTGTGGTCTAGCTGGTCGACGGAGCGCCGATTCTCGATTGCTGGACCATACGTCGCACGATTTCCCGCGGATCCCCGGTCTCTTCGTGAATCGCAATTTGCCGATCGGACCAGCTGGGCCCCGCCGCCATTTGTCGCACGTGCTCGAGCCAGCGGACGCAGTCCAACTCCTGGGCCGTCGGCAACAACCGATCCACCAGCGTATTGACGGCCAACGACGTGGACTGGCCGTTGTACGTGTACGAGTTGATCAGCGTCGCCTTGTTGCCATAGCGGGCGGCCCGCCATTTGTTCTGCTGCACCATCATGGGATGGCAATCGTGCTGGTAGGCCCCTTCGTCGATCAAATCGGACAAGGCCTTGACCAGGCACTGGATCAGACCGCCGATAGCCAGCGCATCATCCAGCCGGCCGGGCATATCGCACATCCGCACTTCGACGGTGCCAAATGCATGATGGGGTCGTACATCCCACCAGATCTCGCGAATCGTATTAATAAAACCCGTTTCGACCATGTGATTGACGAGCCACGTGTATTCGCTCCAGTTTCGCATCAGAGGAGGCAGCCCCGCGGTGGGCAAACCCTCCATGATTTTTGAACGCGTGGATTGCAGACCGGTAGCCCGCCCCTCCCAATAGGGACTGCTGCAGCTAATGGCCAGCAACGTGGGCAAGTGCTGCATGATGCGATCGCAAATCATGATCGCCTTGTCTCCCGAGTCAACTCCGACATGGACGTGCAATCCAAAGGTCACCAGTCGGCGAGCCATTTCCTGCAGCAACTGGATCAGGTTTTGATACCGCTCGTCATTGGTGACATGCTGGTCCTGCCAGCCTGAAAAGGGATGGGTAGCTCCCCACCATAGTTGCACGCCCGCCTGATCCGTCGCGTGTTCCAAAGCGA
>JBPCVB010000713.1:0-3163 GCA_051010855.1 Pirellulaceae bacterium
ACCGAGTCCGGTACCATTTGGCGGAACGTGGCTGCTTCATGTGGCTGGATCGCGATCACGGTGTCAAATTGTGACAAGGCGTTTGCTTCTTCTTCGCTCGAAATTCGAATCCAGTGTTCATGCCCAAACTCGCGAAACTGACGATCTCGTTCCGACAACAAGTCATGTGTATCGACAAGCAGTTGTCGATTTCCTGACCGCGCCGATTGGTCGATCAACCAGGCGAGCGTGACGTACTCGACAATGACGGCATCGGGATTGATCTGCCGCAGCATCTGCTGGAACCGGGGCGTAAGCACTGGCAGTTCAAAACCCTTGAGGTAACGAGGCGAAGGTGGTTTTGGGGGGCGCTTGCGAGTGCCGCCTCTCAACCAGTTGACAATGCACTTGATTTCCCAAATGACGCCGGCAAACCAGCCTTCCGGCCGCCAGTCCTCGAACAGGGATTGGATGTCGAGTCCCAGTTCTCGAATGCGTTGACGCTCACCGGCAAGGGTCGAGTCAGTGCGCGGATCGGCCGTGGTTGTAGCCAGCAGCGTGACCACGTCGAAACCGCAATCCATCAGATAGCGGACCATAACATAGATGCGTTGCTGCGCACCCGTACCACGATGCCAGAACCGGACATCGGTGAGGATCACGATTGTGTTGCGAGCGTCTTTTTTCAATTTGTGGTGCTGTCGTTTGCTACTGGGTTGTTTTTCGGGCGAGGGACAGCCTCACGCAAAGCCAGGTATTCGCCGCGTGACAGTCCGGCGCGAATCAAGTGCGAGACCCATACTTCGGGCGGATGGTGAATTCGCTTAAAGCGAAATCCGACCTGATTTTGCAGCCATTCCCGCCAGGCTGCGCTGCGTGATTTTCGCACCTTGCCTTCGGTGATGTTGGTATGTCCCTGACCGACGAAGTAACTCTGGACGAACTGCGGTGTGGCCCGGTCATCGCTGATATAGTGCTGGAGGGAGGCCTGCGGCAGCCACACACCGTGAAATCCGGTTGATGCAATTTGACGCAAGACCTGAATTTCATCGTTGCCGATCATGCCTTGCGCCTTGCGGCCCTGGGCGGTATCGAAACGGAACCGGCGTTGCAAGTCGGCGCGAATGGCAAAGTTGGCTCCATATGGAAACACATTTGCGGGTAACTCCATCTCTTCATCGCCCAAATCGCGCCACGCGAACACCGCGCGGCATTTGTTCCATGTTTCTTCCAGCCATTCGGGTTTTTCGCTTTCAAAGACGGGAATGATCTTGCCGCCAAAGTAACCGGCATCGGGGTGCCGTCCGAATCCCTCGACATAGGCGGCCAGCCATCGCCGGTTCACAATCACATCGTTATCCGTCCACAGTATGTAATCGCCGGCTGCCTCATCGATAGCGCGATTGCGGCTGGCCGAATGTCCTTGCTCCGGCTCGAACACGTATTTCACTGGCAAGCGGTCGGAAAACGACTTGATCACGTCCGGTGTATCGTCCGTGGATCGGTTATCAACGATGACAAGTTCCCAATCGATGCCTTGGGGAATTTCCATTTGCACGATGTGATCCAGCGTTTGCCGCAACAGACGCGATCGGTTCCAGGTACAAATGGCAATGGAAACGTTCATAGGTGTCGAGTCAACGCGATCGATGGTTTGCAAGGTGGCCCGAAAGTCCATTTACAAGGGTTAAATGACATGGCGCGGATGGAGCGAAGATCAATGAAATCTGGACATGGTTGAAAACAGGCAAATTCCGCGAATCCCACAGGCTGTTCCGAGGAAATGCAAAATCCGGGCCGGGCATGAAGTGCTATCGGGGTAACGGCATGTAGTCTATAGATGGATGTGGAAATCCCACAACGTGGCAAAAAATCAACGTTTTGCCGGGGAATGGGCTTCCATCAGGCGCTTCCGTGCGTTGATCTCATGCATGGTAACAAGTACCGTAAAGGTAGGTCTTTGCCACCCTCCAGGGTGCCTGCCTTTCACAACCCGATCGAGACGGTTTCAGATGAGAATCAATCCAGTCAGACGCACAGGCTTTACGCTGGTCGAACTCCTCGTGGTGATCGCCATTATCGGCATCCTGGTTGGAATGTTGCTGCCAGCTGTGCAACAGGTTCGCGCAACAGCCAGACAGGCAGAGTGCCTGAATAACATGCGGCAAATTGGTCTGGCGATCCAGAACTACGAGGGTTCGCGCAAGCAACTGCCCCCCTCCCGCGCTGCTGACGCCTATTTGACATGGACGGTAATGCTGATGCCGTATGTGGAAGAGGACAACCTTTTCCGCGGATTCGATTTGCAGCTGCCCTACGCGATGCAGGATCCGGAAGCCGTGCAAAAGGGAGTCGGCATGTACTTTTGCCCCAGCCGACGATCCGCTGGTGAACTAAGCAATTATGAAACGTTTGGCGAATGGATTGGCAGCCTGGGTGACTACGCTGGCAACGCAGGTTCGGAAAAGCACTTCGTCTACGATCCTACTGGCATTGGATATTCGGGCGAGTGGTCATTATTTGACGACGAAGTCGACGGGGTGTTCAACTCCGGACTGTCAGCCTCCAATCCCATTGATGGCTCGACAGGAAGATTAATCTCGGGTCCCCGCGGCCGCTATTCGATGCGTAACATCACCGATGGTGTTTCCAACACCATTTTTATTGGCGAGAAGTCAGTCAGTACCAACAATCAGGGTGAACCGGGCGGCTGGGGTGATGGCTGTATTTACAACGGCAACGAACCGGGCACGTTTATGCGTCTGGGAGGAATCGGGTTGCCGATTCAACAAGACGCCGATATCGAGTCACCGGGTCCTGGCGGTGTTCCCACCTTTGGTAGCGCCCATGCCGTCTCCTGCAACTTCGCTTTTGGCGATGGCAGTGCACGCGGGCTTTCGGAGCTGATCGACGAAGAAGTCTTGTCGCTTCTTTGCTCGCGCAATGACGGGAAGGTCATTCCTTCCCTGGACTGACTCACAAAAAAAGACAACTTCCTTGCACGGTTCACCAGTGAGCACCGGAACGGCCTGTGGTCAAGTATCAGATTTTCTACGTCGGGTCCGAGGCCGAAGTCGCCCATCATGCGGCCGGACTGCAGCGTGAAACGGACGTGAGAATTGCCGCTCCGGACGACGTTTTGCGGTGGGCTCGCAGCAACGATCTGGTGATCTTCTTCAGCGAA
>JBPCVB010000714.1:0-10313 GCA_051010855.1 Pirellulaceae bacterium
GTCCCAGGTTGCGCCAAAACCATTGACGGTGACCGTTCCGACACCCGTTGCTTCGCGCCCGATGAAGCCAGCCGTGTTTGACACGTATCCGCCGGCAGCGATGTCGAGTGTACCGGTTCCCCGAAAACCGACCTCCAGAAAGCCATCGTTATTCCAGGTCGATCCAGTACCGCTAACCAAAACGACTCCGACACCGCCAGAACTGTCTCCGATCCGTCCCGACGCACTACTAACATCACCACCAAATTTTACGTCTAACGCACCATTTCCAGCTCCACCCACACGCAAAATTCCTGAATTTGTCCACTGGCCGCCCGATTGGACGTTGACGGTCCCGTTTCCGGTGGTGAAGTTCCCGAGGAATGCAGCGCCGTTGGTTAGCTGCGCGCTGTTATTGACGTTCAGAGTTCCAGTCCCGTTGTCTCCCACGTACATGGAGCCGTTATTATTCCAAATGGCCGTGGAGCCGTTGACGGTCGCTGAGCCAGTCCTGCCAGCGAAACGACCAATATCGACAATCCCGCTGTTGGTGACCGTTCCGTGACTGACGTTGAATGAGGCGCCGGCTACGCCACCAATCGCGATACTGTCAGCGATTGCCGTCCCATCCCCGATGTTTAGTCGCCCTCCATTGGAAATGTTAATGTTGCCCTGGGAACCGATTGCGGTGCCAACGGCAACATTAAAGGCCGAGTTCAATCTTGATCCGGCCCCGGTTATGTTGATCGTTCCCGTGCTTCCGGCCAGATTTCCCACGCGCACATCGTTTGCAGCGACCGTCCCGCCATTTTCAATATTTACAACACCGGTTCCCTGCCTCCCGACATACAACTGATTGGAATGATTGTATTGCGAACCATTTCCGGTAATCGTCGCTGTTCCAGCGCCATCACTGCCGTAGCCGATGAATCCCGTAAAGCCATCTACGGTCGCACCATTGGATACGGTCAGGTGGCCGGTTCCCTGATCACCGACCACGATGTCGTTGTTGTTATCCCAATACGATGACGCGCCGGACACTGAAACGTGGCCGGTTGTCGAGGCAGCCCCTCCCAGCCAGGCCACACCACTATTGGTCATGGTGCCCTGATTGATCGACAACATCGCCGTTCCCGTCGAATCTCCGACGTGCAAGTAGCCACCCGAATAATCCGGGTTGCTGTTCCCAACCAAAACCCTGCCACCGCTGAGAATATCGAGATTTCCTGTGGAATTGGTTTGCCAGCCCAGTGTCAAGGATTCTGTGTTGTGCCAGGTAGACCCTGACCCGGTAACGGTGACACTGCCGGTGCTGGAGACTCCGACTCCGAGATTCCCCTGCGTGTTCGTGACACTGCTGCCGCTGAGAATGTTCAGTGTGCCCGGCTCCCCGGAACTGAAGCCCAAATAGTTGATTCCGTGGTTGGCAATGGCGCCATTGGTTAGGTTGAACGTACCGTAGTTGTACATCGGCCCTGCAGTAGTAAATTGAGCTCCGGCCGTACCGGCTCCATCGAGATTGAACGTGGCACCGTTATCCAGCCAGCCATATCCGCCAGCGTTACTGGAGTTGATATGCAAGTCGTTTACGTTCAGTACCGTCCCGGGTCCGCGCACAAGAAAGGCACCGGAGCTACCGTTGTTGAGCGTCAGCGTGTATTGTGTCGATGAAGTTCCGTCGAAGGTATAGTTGCCGGCCAGCACATTCAGCCGGTTAACTTCCCAGTTACCGGTGGAAGTATCCCAGAGCACGGTGTCAGTAACGTTCAGGTTGAAGTTTGCCGTGTCGAGTATGCCAGGCGATCCCGAAGGCGACCATGCCGTCGAATGTCGCCAATAAGGTGAATTGGAGGTCCAGTCTTTGGTCACTTGACCGTGCAATTCTGCATTCACTGAAATCGCAACCCCAACGAGCAACGCGGCGGCGATGATTCGCATCGTCAGACTGGTGTGGCTGGCGGTATTCCGGGAGGATGTCGATCCGGTCCCATTTCTTTGGTAGTTCAGCGTCATCGCAGAGCTCGCGGAGTTCAAAACGGCAATGCAGGCACCTCGGCGGTACCGGCGACAAGCTCAAGATGCGCAATTGCCCAAAAGCGGATGCGGACACCCAAAAAAAGCAGGACGGGACCATTGTCCCGTCCGATCCAGGCCCCTAAGGCCCGCCGCCTGACTCAGAGTTCCACTGCTCAAACTCGGGAGTTTGCCGTAGCGGGTCCAGCTTGTCGCTGGACATAAGGGCGTTGAATGACTCTTCATCCGAGTCCTGCAATTCGTCCAGCACGGCGATCGCTGCCGTGGCCACAAAACTTCGCAGATCGACAGCCGCCGTATCTTCGGCCTCGTCGCTGCTCTGGATGGAATCGAGGATCGATACACCCTGATTGACGATCCTCTGTTGTTCCAGTTCATCGAGACAGTGGTTGGCGAAAGCCTCGAACTGCTGCCGTGCATCGTCGAACCGCCCAAGTTTGACCAGATAAACTGACTCCTCGCCGAACATTGACACCACGGGTTCGAACTTGCGGTGTTGTTTGGCCAGCTGAAAACTGGCCAGGGCCTCGTCGTGTTGTTCCAGTCCAGCATGAGCGCGTGACAGCTGGATGTAGCCATTGGAAAGGTAACGCTCGACCTGGCCGGCCTGGGGATCGGATTCCAGAATTTCCAGCAATCCGGCATTCTTGATTTCCAGTTTTTCGATCGCCAGCTCGTACTCGCCGGCCAGAATAAGCAACTCGGCCATATTTCCCTGGACCGCATCGATGCGAACCAGATTCGTTTGATTGCCGGTGCGTTCATACAAATCCGTGTGGACCTCCAATACGTCTTCAAGAATCTTGATGCCCTTGTCCGTATCGCCAATCTGCCCGGTCACCGAACCCAGCATCTCCCAGCTGGTTAGCTTGGCATTCTGGATGTCATCGAAATCGTCCGGGAACCTCAGCATGAGTTCATCAGCCAGATTCACGTTGCGCTGGAATTCCTCCTGGGCGCGTAATTGATGTTTGCGTTTGTCGGCTGCGTTGAACGACTTGATCAACTCGGTCAGACCCCAATAGTACCGCTGCCTGAGATTCAGATCCCGATAGCGGGCAACCGTCGGATGTTGTTCAATTAGCGGATCGAGTACCCCCTGGCATTTAACGAGGATCTCGCGGCACTGGTCGTAATCGCCAATCACTCCCCACGCTTGCAGGAAGTAAACCCGGGCCAAATCGAATTGCACGTCGGGTAATGCCTGTGTTTCCTCCGACAGTGCATCGACGATCAGGTCAGCGGCGAATTGGCTGAACATCCGCCCGCGAACTCCCTTTTCCGCCTTGGAATGGGCCTGTGCCGCTGCCTCAAACGTACGGGCCATATCCAAAATGGTCTCGTCGTCATCAATATCTCCTGTATTAACGGTTTCCCATACACCGATGGCCTCCACTGCCAATTCATTGGCCAGCGTTCGCAGCCCCTGGTCCGTCGCCACACGACACGCCTTGCTCAAGGCGACTGCCAGGTCGATGCGGTCCTGTTCATCAGGACTGGCAATGGAAGAAAACCGTTCACGGGCTGCCTGCAACGCGCGATCGAGGAATTGCTGGCCCCGGGTGTTTTCCTTGTTGGCATAGTGCGCTTCGGCAGCCAGGATCATGGCGTCAATGCGTTGTCCCAGTTCTGCAACCGACGTTGCACCAGCGGTTTCGCCTTCTGGTTCGGCAATCCGTGTGGCAATTTCAATCGCACCAGCCGTGTCGTCCAATCTGCTTTTCAAAGCCACCAGCTTGAGCAGTGAATCGACTTGTTTTCTTTGTAATTTGGCGTCGGCGGGTGTTTCGTTAACCAGACTGGTGTACTGCCGATTCACATTGGCCAGCAATTCCTGACGCACCTGACGGAATTCATTGGAGTCAATCTCCGGCATCCGCTTGAGGGCTTCGTAGATCGAGTCGATCGCTTGTTCGAGATCGCTTAACCGCTCGTCGGCGAGCGTTTGTTTCTGCAAGGCGAGTTGGGTTTGCTGATCGGCAATCAGCTTGCGAGAATCCGCCAGTTCCTGGCGGGCGTCCGACTGGCGACGTAGATAGTCACTGCGCAACCACAACGCGGTGGTGGTTATCAACGCGGCGATGATTACAATCGCCAGACTACCCAATGCACCGCTGAGCGCTGGATTTCGCCGGGTCCAGCGCAAGCCCCGATCCAGTGCGGTAACCGGGCGCGCCTTGACGGGCCGGTCTTCAAGAAAAGCCGTCAAATCCTGTTGTAGCTCGTAGGCAGATGCGTAACGATCTTCCGGCTTCTTTTCCAGACATTTCAGACAAACGGCTTCGAGGTCCTGTGGTACTTGCGGATTGATCGATCGCAGCGCTCGGGGCTCGGCCTTTTGCACAGCAGCCACGGTCTCCACGATCGTGTCATGACGGAACGGCGGCTGACCCGTCATCAGCTCGTAAAGCACGCTGCCCAGGGCATAAACGTCGGCTCGCTCGTCAACCGGATGGCGTCCGCTTTGCGTCTGTTCCGGTGCCATGTAGGCCGGAGTGCCGACCAGCGAGCCTGTTTGGGTTTGGCTTTCCAAATCAGTCTCGAATCGGGCCAGACCGAAATCGGTAATCATTGCGGAGGAAGCCAGGCTGGATTCATCGAGCTGTTGGGCTGAAGATTGCTTCAACAGGATGTTCGATGGCTTAATATCACGGTGCAACACGTGACGACTGTGGGCGTGTTGAACGGCATCCGCCAGCGTAACAACCAATTCGGCCGCAATCTCGGCAGATAAAGGATTGCTTTGCCGATTCAGCCATTTAGCCAGTGTCTCGCCTTCCACAAATTCGCTGACCAGGAAACACAATGATCCATGCTGGCCTGATTCATAGACCGTCACGACGTTTGGATGACTGAGGACTGCCGCCGCGCGGGCTTCGCGATTGAACCGCTTTAGTGAATCGTCGCTCAGAGCAACATCGAATCGCGGAATCTTGACGGCGACATCTCGATCAAGCTGCGGATCGTGCGCTTGCAAAACCACACCGAAGCCGCCGCGTCCCACAACGCCCTGTATCTGAAAGCGGCCAATCTGATCGGCCTGGCCGGTCCACGGGTTGCCTGGGTCGGTTGACACGGGTCCCGCAGGATGATCCGTCGATCCGTCAGCGGAAAGGCGAGTGTCGGCGGGCTGATCCCGGAACTGACGAAACTCTTCCAGCAAATTCAAAACAGGGATGGCCTTAGCCACTCGGGAATCTGTGTCGAGTGCCAATTCGTCGTCAGGAGCACGAGCCTCTGCGTCGCCTTCGAGAATCTGCTGGTGTTGGTGCTCCAGTTGCCTGGCAAACTGCTCATCGGATTGGCGATTCGGGTCGTTGCTAGTCATCGGATTCAATCGGGGGCAGGATCCCCGTCATCAATTCTGGTGCCAGATTCAACAGCTCGTCCTGCAATGACTCGATGGCTCGCGCCCAAAGTTTGCGTGCGGCCTCCGGCGATCGGTCCATGGCTTCACCGATTTCGAAAAATGACTTTTGTTCGAGGTTCCTCATGCAAATAACTTGCCGGTGATCGTCGGACAAGCTCGCCAGTGCTTCATCCAGAGCCCGGGCTTTTTCGCGTTGCAGGGCCTCGCTGCCTGGCGTGAGCTGCTCAACAAACAGTCCGCGACGCAACGCCGAGTGATCCTCGAGATTGACTTCCTGACCAGCGTTGCGTTTATGGGTGGCATATTTGCGGCGTGTCTTTTGCAGATCATTGAGCATGATCCGTTTCAGCCAGGCTTGCAGCTCGGGTTCACTCTCGCCACGAAACTGTTCAAAATTTTGCTGTGCCTGCAGTATCGACTGTTGCACCACGTCAGAGGGTCCCAATTTGGCTTGCAAATACTGATCGAATTCTTCATTGGCGATCAGTAACAGGTAGTTGCGATATTTTTCCAGCAGCTGGCCGGTGGCGGACGGATCGCCAGCGCGCGCATCGCGCACCAGTTGCGCAAACGATGTGCCACCTTCCGTAGAATCCGCATCGGTCTGGTTCACAATCTTGATCTCCAGAACCCAAATTCCGCCAAACAGGACGAGAGAAGGGTCCATTATGGTGAAAAGCCCGCGGAAAAACAAAAATCCTGGCTCGCGCCGAATTTCGTGTCCGAAATCCCGGATTCTGGCGTCTTGTGAATGCCGGCCTGTTCCAGTGTCGGAATCCTTGTTGCGGGAGATTTCATGATGTCACTGACCCTGTTGGGCAAACAAGATGACGCATCGCCGTGCTTTTCACGACCAGGAAACATGATCAAGAATGCAATCAGCCTGGCTTTTGGGCTGGCCATCATAATCGCGCCGGGCTGGACCCATGCGGACCTGGTTGGCGAATGGCTGTTCAGCGGCAACGCAAACGATACCAGTGGCAACGGCCAACATGGAAGTATATTTGGCGCAACGAGTGCTACGGACCGATTTGGGAATCCGAGTGCAGCCTATGACTTTTCCCCCTCGAACAGCAGCTACATCGATTTGCCATCCGGGTTCTTGCCTGTGGGAGCGGGGCCCATTTCGTATTCGTTGTGGGTAAACCCGCGTAACAATTCGGGGCTGGATCATCGACTGATCCACCATGGAGGCTTTGCGGCAGGCCAGGGCTTCAACCTCTATATCAACGAAAACGCCTATCGTCTGGACTATTTCGGTACACAGTATTTTGACTTTGACGATACGGTGCAGGGACAATGGCAGCATCTTGCTCTGGTCCATGACGGGATCGGCCACACGTTCTATCTCAACGGTGTCGAAACATCGTCTTCCAACAAGGCACTGGCAATCGTTGCCGGCAATCCGATGACACTCGGCCGTTATCCCGGTGGCGGCTTTCACTACGACGGGTTGATGGACGATGTGCGAGTCTATAATCATGCACTTTCGGCATCCGAGGTGCAGCAACTCGCGGGTATCCCCGAACCATCAGCATGGGTTTTCCTGGTGGTCGTGGCCGTCGCGTTGTTGACGTGTCAGTCGAGAAGGAACAGAGGCATGCTCCGACTATGATTGTTCCGCGCCAATCGCCGCCCGGGCCATGCGGCGGCGCTCGGATTCGCGTAGCAGGGTTTTGCGCAGTCGAATTTGGGTCGGCGTGATTTCCACCAGCTCGCCGTCCTCGATATATTCCAGCGCGGCTTCCAGCGAAAACTCGCGGGGCGGTTTGAGCAGGACGTTTTCATCACTGCCCGCAGCGCGAATGTTGGTCAGTTTCTTTTCCCGGGTCGGATTGACCGGCAGGTCGTTGTCGCGAGCATTCTCGCCAACAATCATGCCTTCGTAGACCTCTTCTCCAGGATTGACAAACATTTCGGCCCGTTGCTGCAGCCCGAACAAGGCAAACGGCACGGCCTTGCCTGAAGCCATCGAAACCATCACACCGTTGGGTCGTTTCGGGATATCGCCCTCGACCGGTCGGTATTCCAGATAGCGATGATGCAAGATGGCCGTGCCCTGAGTGGCATTGAGCAGACGGCTGCGCAATCCGATCAGACCCCGGGCAGGAATATGGAACAGCACGCACGTGTACTCGCCACGTGGATTCATCTCGATCATGTCGCCGCGACGGGCACCAACCATTTCCATGACTGGCCCGATCTTGTCCGCTGGCACTTCCACGACCAGCGATTCGAACGGTTCGCAAACGACACCTTCAATCCTCTTCTTTAGCACTTGCGGCTTGCCGACGGACAGCTCGTAACCCTCGCGTCGCATTGTCTCGATGAGAACTGCCAGATGAAGGATGCCGCGTCCGGCAACGCGAAAGGCATCGGCACCCTCTCCGGCGTCGACTCGCAGCGCAACATTGCGTTGCAGTTCCCGCATCAACCGTTCACGCAATTGTCGCCCGGTTACGAATTTTCCTTCACGACCCGCCAGCGGCGAGTTGTTGATGGTAAAGATCATTTGCAGGGTCGGTTCATCGACCTTGATCCGGGGAAATGCCTCGTTGACATCGGGATGGCAAATCGTGTCACCGATCTCAATGCCTTCCAGGCCCACGAGCGCTACAACGTCGCCGGCGGTACCTGTTTCAACTTCGGTGCGGCCCAGTTTGTCGAACTCATAAACCGTCGCTACTTTGGCCGTCGTGCGCTGATCGTTGTCCTGCAGCAAGGCCACAGTTTCTCCCTTGCTTATCGTGCCCGAGCGAACACGGCCGATGGCGATCCGTCCTACGTACTCGGACCAGTCAATCGTCGTGACCGGCATGCGAAAAAGGCCGTCCTCGACTTCCGGTGGCGGCACATGCTCCAGCACCATGTCCAGCAGCGGTGCCATCGAATCGCTTTCGGTTTGCGGGCTGGGCGTCGCGTATCCTTCCTTGGCCGAGGCCAGCATGTAATGAAAGTGTTCCAGATATTCCTCGCCACCCAGTTCCAGAATCAGTTCCAGGGTTTCATCCAGCACTTCGGCGGTTCGCGCATCCGGCTTGTCGATCTTGTTCACCACAACGATCGGTTTGAGTCCGACTTCCAGTGCCTTGGACAGGACAAATCGCGTTTGTGGCATGGGCCCTTCGGCTGCGTCGACCAGCAACAACGCCCCATCGGCCATACGCAGGACCCGTTCCACTTCGCCTCCAAAGTCCGCGTGGCCCGGCGTGTCGATGATGTTAATTCGGGTGCCCTTGTACGGCAGGGCGATGTTCTTGGCCAAAATCGTGATGCCACGTTCCTTTTCCAGGTCGCCCGAATCCAGGATGCGTTCGCCCTTGAGCTGGGCGTCGCGAAACTGGCCGCTCTGGCGCAGCAGGCAATCGACCAGCGTCGTCTTGCCGTGATCGACGTGGGCGATGATGACGATATTGCGAATGTCAGTACGTTGTTGGCTCAAGTGTGTCACCAGCCGGGAGAAGTCAGGACCTGATACGACCCGCAAACAATGTGTGGAAAAAGCAGGTATGACGGATCTTCGGACGAGCTATCCGAGTCCGCTGTGGGTTAAATGCTTGCGTGCGTGGCTACTTGTTTTGCCCCAATGACGCTGGCAGTACAATGCCAAAACCAGGTAACTGATCGCAAACCCACAGTCTCCACCCTTGGGACCGACCTAATGAACCGGATAATCGCCAACGTATTGCCAGCCCGTTTTGGCCTGGCGTTCTTGAGCACACCGACGACCACCATCCACGCCCAGGACGACCCAGCCGACCACTGGCCGAACTTTCGTGGCCCCACGTTCAATGGCACCTCAGAGACAGCCGATCCGCCCACAGAGTGGAGCGAAGAAAAGAACGTCAAATGGAAAGTGGAATTGCCGGGGCCCGGCAACAACGCTTCGCCCGTCGTGTGGGGTGACAAGGTCTTTGTGCTGACCGCGATTCCCGATCCGAATGCCACGCCCGAACCGCAAGCCGCTCCGGCACCGCCCCGTCAGCAGCGCGGCCGCCGCGGACGACGGGGTCGCAGACCCGCTGCTCCGCTGGTCCCAACCAAATTCGTCACCCTGTGCTACGACCGGAATACGGGTGAGAAACTCTGGGAGCAACTAGCCGTAGAAGCTACACCGCACCAGGGTCATCACCAGGACCATAGCTTCGCTTCGGCGTCGCCAATCACCGATGGCCAGCATGTGTATTCGCACTTCGGCTCCCGCGGCTTGTACTGCTATGACATGGACGGCAATCTGAAATGGAGCCGTGACGATTTCGGACAAATGATGACCCGCAACGGGTTTGGCGAAGGCAGCTCACCGGTGCTCTACAAGGACACCATCGTCGTGCCTTGGGATCACGAAGGCGATTCCTGGGTGATGGCGCTGGATGCACTGACCGGTGAAACCAAATGGAAGGCCGAACGCGACGAGCCGTCGAACTGGGTTACACCGGTGGTCGTCGAGCACGATGGACAGCCCATCGTCGTGACTGGCGGCGAAAACTTCGCGCGGGCTTACGACCTGAAATCGGGTGAGGAATTGTGGCGCTCGGGCGGGTTCACTTCTCGACCTATTACCGCACCGGTGGTGTACAACGACGTCGTCTTTCTGGCCAGCAGTCGACAGGGCGCTTTTCTCGCCGCGTTTTACTTTGGGGACAAGGGTAGCATTACGCCAGAATGGAGCACGGACCAAATGGCTCCTGATGTTCCCTCGCTCATGCTCTCTGACAAACGTTTGCTGTTCCTGTCTGGCAGCCGCAACATCCTGCACTGCGTGGACGCTGCAACATTCGAACCCCTCTACGGACCGGTGCGCTTGGAAGACATCTCCGGCGTGTACGCGTCACCGGTGGCGGCCGGCGGTTATGTGATCATTGTGGGACGCGACGGGGTGGCCATGGTGCTGAAAGATTCCGATGAATTCGAGGTCGTTTCGACCAACCGC
>JBPCVB010000715.1:0-5016 GCA_051010855.1 Pirellulaceae bacterium
GTGTGAATGATCAATGCGCCCACCGCTCCCATCTCGGCTGCCTTGGCGTACTTGTAATCCCAACGTCCGTAATATTGCCGGGTGCGGCCAGCAAACAGCGCTTCGTCATCTGCCGGATCGTTGTTCATTATCAACAGCACCTTGCCCTGGACGTTGACGTCCTTGAAATCGTCCCATTCGTATTCGGGAGCCTGCATGCCATAGCCGACAAATACTACTTCGACGTGGCTGAAACCCGACCGTTCGCTCGGCAAACCGCTGATCACGATGAAGTCGTCGTGGTTGGTCAGTTCCAGCGACCGATCGGAATACGCAAAAGTAATGGCGTCGGGAGGTCGGGTGGTCACACCGACCAGCGGTACCTCCTGAATCCAGCCGCCTCCGGGCGCTGCCGGCTGCAATCCGGCCAACTCGAATTGGGAAGCGATATACCGCATGGCCAAAATATCGCCACGGGTTCCCGGACCACGGCCTTCCAGTGCGTCGTCTGCCAGGAACTTGATATCTGCACGCAACGATGTCTCTGTAATCGCGGCGTCGGCGGCCGCTTGAGCGGCGGCCGACGGCTGGGCGGGTTGGGCCTGCAGATCGCCAGACCATCCGCAGCAAATCAACAAAACGGCAGGCAGACTATGTACCGCAAATGAAACAACTCGCACGATTACCCTCTATGATTCTGATTCAAACCCAGGTTGATGGTTGACGGACGGATTGAATTCTAGTGGCTCACCTGTCGCTTTTGCAGTAAGGCAGGGCCGGAACTATTTATCAGCTTCGCTGTTGCTGTTATTGACCGTCCAGAATACGTAATGGCCACGAGCGGCCGCGGAGTTAATGGCATCGTCATCGGGTTCGCCGTTTTCAGGCAGGGTTTGCATGGTCACGACACAAATATTCGTCAGCGGGCGGCGCTCAACGACTCTTATCGCCGTTCCAAAGCCGTAATCGGAATGAAATTTTCCGCATAGATGCACTACCACCTTGGACCGGTGCGGATTGACGGCCAGGTAATCCGTAATCGCTTCGGCCATGGCATCGTCCTTCAGACACTGGGCGGCGTAGAATTTTTGCATCTGTTCGCCGCTGCCCGTGCCACCGTGACCCTGCATCGACTCCTGGAATTTTTCCCAATACGAATCCTCGGGCGCGTAGGTGTTACGGGGCATAAACACGCGGTCTGCACTCGCTGGCGTATCACCTTTGCCAACAGCGGCTGCCAGTCGACGCGGCACATTACCGGCCAGCACCGGTATCTGCTCCGCTTTGGCCAATTCAACGATGGGCCGGTAGTGTTCCGCATAGTTGGGCCACGGTCGGGAGCCGGCGAGGAACTCTTCTTCGCTGATTCGTTCCGCGAGATAGTCGTTGAGGACACCCTGAACGTCACGCTCGAATTGTTCCATCGAAATCACGACATCCACATCCTGTTTCAACAAGGCCTCGATGACCTGTAACTGAAACTCGTGACCTGCGTCATTGTCGTGCTGTTCACCGAGGAAAATGCACTGGTAATCTGTCAGTTGTTCGGCCAGCTGCTCAATCGTCACTGATTGGTGTGTGGCCGATTCCATAAGCCACGGACCGTTGGCATTGGAGTCACTGGTTTCCTGAGCCACGCCTGGGTTGACTAGCAGGAACACCAGGCAGCAAAACATACATCGGTTGAATTTCATCGTGCTATCCGCGGTTGCCATTAAAAAATCTCGAATTCACTATCATAGCTGGCGGTCACAGGATGCTGATTCGGCAAGACCGGGAAATTATGAATTATTGCATCTCTGCGCGGCCCAGCGGGGTATGTACCAGACCACTGGCCGCGAGTTCGGGAGTTACCGCAATGTCGATGATTCGTTTGTCTGTAAGTTGTCTGACGCTTTGGTGGCTGGGCACGGGTTGTGTACTGGCACAACAGACCGTCGATCTTGATCTCATATCGCGAATCGATGAATACGTCACTCCGCTTGTCGAGGCAGGTCATCTCTCGGGTACGCTGTTGGTCGCACATGGCGATGTAGTCCTTTACGAACGATCGTGGGGTTTGGCGGATCGTGAACAGAACCGGCCCTTTGATCCTGAAACTCCCTCCTGCATCGCCTCAGTTACCAAGCCGACGACCGTTATTCTGGCAGCCCGTCTGATCGAAGACGGTACGATCAGCCTGAGGGACCCGGTTTCCAAATGGCTCGATGACTTTCCACAAGGCGACCAAATGCAGGTCCAGCATTTGCTGTTTCATCGCGCTGGAATCCCACATCGCCTGACCAATCCGGAGGAGGAAAACGTGCCACGCTCGGCAGCGGACATGGTCGAACTGGCTCGTGCAACTCCGCTGGATTTTGAACCTGGCAAGGGTAATCGGTACAGCTCGGGTGGCTACGCGGTTCTGGTTCGCGTGCTGGAACTGGCCAGTGGCAAAACGTATGAACAGCTTTTAAGCGAAACGATTCTGGAACCACTCGCCCTGCAACACACCATTCATCCCGGCCCCGGCGTTCAGATCGAAAACGCTGCACGCAGCTACTCGTGGACCCGGGAAGGCCAGCAGCCTGCTGCCGAAAAGGATTATTCGTTCCTGATTGGAGCAGGTGCCTTGTTTTCCACGCCCCGGGACATGTGGGCAATTGCCCGTGCGTTGGTCAATGAAGAGTTCGGACCGACGGCAAAGCGACGTTTGTTACGCGGCGGACGTCTCGGGTGGAACGGCATCACCAACAACTTTCGCGCCTACCTGGAATACGATTCGCAAACCGACTTGACGGTCGCCCTGGTAAGTAACCAGATGACCGGCGCGAACGACCTGGTACGTCAAAACATCCCTCGTATCGTTGCCGGGGAGGATGTTCCAGAACCGCAGGTTCCTCAACCAGAATTCATCAGCGTGCCTGCCGAAGTCCTGGAACGCTACGCCGGACAATACGATATTGGCGGCCCCATGCCCGTACGGTTCCGGGATGGTGCCTTGTACGCCAACGACTGGATGTTGCTTCCAATTTCGGAAACCAGATTCTTTTCGCCGCAGGATTACGCCACTGTTGAGGTGGTGCTTGATGATGACAATCCGGTGGCGCTGGATTGGGCAGGGATGGAGTGCAAACGTCTTGGCCCGCTCGACGACCGGGCACCGTAATCGTCGGGGAGGGCGAGGCTCCGTCCGAGCCGAGTTTTGTGAACAGGGCTATTCCGCCTGGAATTGCGTTTGCAGGAACTCGGTAACCCGCTGCGGGCTGACTATTCCGACCAGATTGTCGTTCAGGTCCAGTACGGGAACATGCCGATAGCCGCACAGCGACATCACCGTCAGGGCGGCGACTGCCGAATCGGTTTCGTAGACGTAGATCGTGTCGGACGTCATGACATCGCTGACCGGTTGATCCTTGAGCTGGTCGAACTCGAGGGCCACCTTCGACAACACATCGCGTTCGGAGAAGACACCCAGCAACCGATCGTTTTCAGCGACCAGCAAACAGGCGATATGCATTCCGGCCAATTTGTCGAGTGCTTCGCGCACGGTAGTTTCCGGCGGAATGGTCGCAAAGGGTTCGTGGCGAATGGCACCCAGTTCCTCTTCCACCAAAGCCTGCTCCAGCGGATCGTCGTATTCTCCGGGTTCGTAGTTCTCCAGGGGATCGTCAACATCATCCGGGTCGGAGGTTCTTCGTTCGTCACTCATGCTATGCACCCTCCCGATCGCTGAGATAATTCGGTTGGCCTATTCGCTGTACGGTCACTTCGCCTGGAAAGTGCTTGGCAACGTATTCCATCAATCCGCGCTGCCCCGTAAGTCCGACGACACGATTCTGTTCGTCGACGACGCACAGCATGCGGATGTTCTTCAGTTGCATGGCTTCCAGCACGTCGGCGATTGGATCATCCGTACGCACCCACGGACACCGTCCCGCCATGTGCTTTTCGACCGCATCATCCAGTGGAACGGTTCCATGCGAAAGCATCTCGACGAGCATACTCTCGGTGAACATACCCAGTGGCTTGCGCCCTTCATCCACCACGATCACACTGCCCAGATTGCGCTCACGCATTTGGGCAACTGCATCGCGCAACAGGACATTCGGACTGATACAAATTGGTTCGCGCAGCTCCAGCTTGCGTACCTGCTCATTGCGAATATTTTCCTGTAGGCCCATTGTCTATCTTTCGATTGGCTCGCCAGTTAACTGTTCGTATTTTTCCCGCTGTTCGGCAGTCAGTTCCTGCATCATGTCCTCGCGGGCCTGATCGGTCAGGCGTTTGATATCCTCGGCCAGCTTTTCCCTGATCTCGCTGGTCCGTTCGCGAATCCGGGCGGCTTGTTCCTCGTCAATCTCCAGATACCGCATCATCTCCGGAGCCAACACGCCAGCTTCATTGTTTTTCGCCGAATGCTCAATCATGACCTGGGCGGTCAACTGACTCAGTCGCTCCTGCTGATGAGGCAACAGAACCTCAAACACTGTGGTCCTGGCCTTTAGTTGCATCTCCCGGGATTCGGCAACCGCCTGCTCACGTCTGGCTGCGACTTCCTCAGGCGTTGCGGTTTGCGAAAACGCTCGCAATTCACGCCCCAACTCCTGCCGAGCGGACTTGATGTCATCCATGATGGCTTTCAGCTGTGCCTGCTGATCCTCCATCAACTCCAGTTCACGTTGTACTCGCGGATCGAAAAGTGCGCTGATGATGCGTTCGCCGAACGGATTATTTTCCAGGCTGACTTTCTTGCCGTCCTGTGCCAGGCAGGGACGGTTTAAGGCAGAAAAAACACAAGCCGCTGCAACAAAAAGTATCAGGGCAAATTTGCGTGTCATGTTTTTCTCCACGGCGGAAAGCTGATGTTCCCTTGCGATTATAAAGACCCTGCATGCAACTGCACAGAATTATCCGGGGCGTCCATTCATGTGACACATTAATGTAATTTTGAGGCGGCCCGTATCAGGATAATCACGTACCTGTTCGCCGAGTTGTTGAAAGCCCAAAGCGGCGTAATAACCCGGCAAGAATCCGGATACGCAATCGAGATACAGG
>JBPCVB010000716.1:0-2916 GCA_051010855.1 Pirellulaceae bacterium
ACATGAGCCTCGTCGTCCAGAGGTCGAGTGTCGACGATGCACTCATGAGCCACCAGACCCCGGTTTCCGGTATACAGGATCTCGTAATTCTTCGACAGTTGATGGGCCACATAGTTGGCGCTCAAGATCGCAACTTGCGTGGCCTTGCGGAGACCCCCGGCACCCATCATGCGAATGTACATCCAGGAAATCGGCAGGATGCTGGAGCTGCCAAAAGGGGCCCCGCTGACGGCAGGTCCGGTTCGTTCCAGGTTGAATCCATCCATCGGCATAAACGGCGCCAAATGCGAGGCCACACCGATCGGTCCGACCCCGGGACCGCCGCCGCCGTGCGGAATGCAAAATGTTTTGTGCAAGTTGAGGTGCGAAACGTCGCCACCGAATTTGCCCGGCCTGGCCACACCGACAAGGGCGTTCAGATTGGCGCCATCGATGTAGACCTGCCCTCCGGCAGCGTGTACTTTTTCGCATACAGCCATCACCCCATCTTCGAACACACCGTGCGTTGATGGATAGGTAATCATGATCGCGGCGACCTTGCCTTCGTTTGCCGCGATTTTGGCGTCCAGATCTTCCAGATCCACGTTGCCCTGATCATCGCATTTGGTAACGACGACTTTCAAATTGGCCATTTGGGCACTTGCCGGGTTGGTGCCGTGAGCGCTACTGGGGATCAGGCAGACGTTGCGATCGTGATCGCCGCGGGATTCGTGATACTTCTTGATGGCCAACAGCCCCGCGTATTCGCCCTGCGACCCGGCGTTCGGTTGTAACGAAATACCGTCGTACCCGGTGCAGGCGCACAGCATCTGTTCCAGCTGATCGATCATTTCGCGATAACCGTTCCACTGATCGGCCGGCGCAAAGGGGTGAATCGAATTGAACTCGGGCCACGAGATCGGCATCAGTTCTGCGGCTGCGTTCAACTTCATGGTGCAGGAACCCAAAGGGATCATCGCACGGTCCAGCGCGATGTCCATTTCATTCATTTTTCGCAGGTAACGCATCATTTCCGTTTCGCTGCGGTATTGGTGAAACACGTGTTGCGTCAAGATCGTGTCGTTCCGCTGATCCGCAACGTCGATGCAACAAGCGTTTTCATTAATCATTGACGGCGCGCCGAACAGACCACCCAGGATGGCCACATCCTCGTCGGTCGTCGTTTCATCCAGCGAAATGGAAACATGCGAATCGTCGTAGCGACGGACGTTGTATCCAGCCTCCACCGTAAGCTTCATGAGTTCGTCGGAGTCAGGGACTTCGACCGTGATGGTGTCGAAGAACCTGGAACTGGCGACAGTCATACCGGTGGACTTGATGGCGTCAGCCAGGCTGCAGGTCAAACCATGCACACGCCGGGCAATCGCTTTCAAACCATCCGGCCCGTGGTAACAGGCATACAGCGTCGACATGATGGCCAACAAAGCCTGGGCGGTGCAGATGTTGGATGTGGCCTTCTCACGACGAATGTGTTGTTCGCGCGTTTGCAATGCCAGTCGATACGCCGGGTTGCCATGCGAATCGACAGACTGACCTACCAACCGACCCGGCATAGTCCTTTTGTGAGCGTCTTTGGTGGCCATGAAGGCCGCGTGCGGACCACCGAATCCGAGCGGCACACCAAACCGTTGTGAATTTCCAATCGCAATGTCAGCACCCAATTCGCCCGGGCTTTTCAACATCATCAGTGCCAACAGGTCTGTCGCCATAATTATTAGCGACCCATTTTCTTTGGCAGCATTGATCAACGCTTCATAGTTGTTGATGGATCCATCGGTGGACGGATATTGAACGATCAATCCAAACACATCGTTCCAGTCTTCCACGGGCTGACGTTCGTCAAACATCACAACTTCGATGCCCATCGGTTCGGCACGGGTTTCGATGATCTGGATGTTCTGCGGATGGCAAAGCGTGGAAACCAGGAAACGATGTTTTTTGCCCCTGGCAGTTCGATGAGCCAATGCCATGGCGTCGGCAGCCGCCGTCGATTCGTCCAGCAATGACGCGTTGGAAATTTCCAGCCCCGTCAACTCGCCGACCATCGTTTGAAAAAAGAACAGGACTTCCAAACGGCCCTGGGAGATCTCCGGTTGATAGGGCGTATAGGCGGTGTACCAGGCGGGATTTTCCAGCACGTTTCGTTGCAGCACCTTGGGCGTGTGCGTGCCATAGTATCCCTGGCCAATGCAACTTTTTAGCACGACGTTTTTTTCGGCCATCACACGCAGTTCTGCCAGTGCTGCTTCTTCACTAATGCCAGTCGGAATATCCAGCCGACGGTTGTCCTGAATCACTTCCGGAATCACCGTGTCAGTCAGCTGGTCCAGCGACTCGTAACCGAGTGCATCCAGCATTTTTTTGATTTCGTGCTCGCGAGGGCCAATGTGACGACCAACGAACGGAGAAAGGGAATCGGACATGAGATACCTCAGTGATGATTGTGGCGCGATCAATTAACCAGTGTCGTATTTCGCTCGACGAAATTACGCGGCACGCATTTCGCAGTGCGAAATACGACTTTGATCGCCCCTCTGTCCGGGTACCTGAGAGATTACCCCTTCGGTGGATGCTTCAATTGGTGATTGAGCATCGCTCTCCAGAGACGGTCGTGATGATCCTGAGGTCCTTGGTGCCTGAGCGGTTCCGGGCGATGGTTTGCGCCTTCGGCGTCTGTCGTGGGTTGTGAGCCCGACAAATACTCTCCCGCAGGATTTACCGTGAACGAATTATAGCCTTGTTAGCGGTGAATTACACCGTCGAAATTCGCGTCAGACAACTGGCAGGCTAGAATCAGGTCTCCGCGTGAAAGTTCAACAACTTTCGCGATAAACACACTGCCCCTCGTTTGCGAGTCGGGCTGGGAGATCAAAAGCCCAAATCGTTGAAAATCCATGACCACGACCCGCGCCAGCC
>JBPCVB010000717.1:0-7240 GCA_051010855.1 Pirellulaceae bacterium
CGTTGCGACTCCTCTGTCTTTAGCTCAGCGAGCTGACGCGCATACTGCTGCCATTTTGTATCGACGAGCGGCAACACCCGGATGATTTGCTCGTCGCAGCGAATAATCAGACGGTGATCCTGCCCAATCAACTTCGACCATACGATCGAAACCCCGATCTCGCCCGTCGCATCCGGCAAGTGCAACAATTCTCCGCGTTCGCATTGAACATCGAATATTCGACGTCCTTGCTGCAACGAATCTTGCAGTGTTCTCTCCACCAGCTCGATCAGGCTGCCTGGATACCCTGCCAGCGTTTGCATGCCGCTATCTCCATAGTCAGCGTAAGAGCAACTGTTACCATCATTTTCGAACGTGCCCTCGCCTCCCAAGGCCCCGCGAATCGTGATGCCAGCGGTCAACTTGCCGGGTGTCAATTCCAGCGGTGTCGTACTCAGTGAAATTTCGTCACCGACGGGCTGTTGACCCGGCGGATCGGTTTCTTGCGGTGCCATGGCATGCATCTGCAGAACCCGCTCGATCTTTGGTTCATCTCTTCGTAACCCACCGCGAAGGTCAGGATCAATCTGCACCAATTTGGGTGGAGTCACGCCATCGTGGCAAATATTCAAACAGAATTCCCCAGTGCAGAATTCGTCGGTAAACACAAGTCGATACAGAGATCGATTCGCTTGCGTTCGACCTGGGCCTCGCCTGGCGTCCGGATCTGTTTTCTCTTCAATTCTCAAAAAAGAGACTTCGTAATGCGCTAGTTCGCCGCTGTCAGCAACGTTGGCGTCCCCAAACTCGTTGAACACAACTGCTCGATCATCAATGATCAGGGTGCCTGTTCCACCGTTGGCATTGAGGGACTCACACAAGATCTCAAGGGATGTGATCTTTCGTCGGTCAACGTCTCCCGGTAGCTCGATGGGCGTTGCGAAATGACCCGCCCGTAAATGAACATGCTGCGGATTGTCGGCCACTTGCGTGTAAGCCGGGGACCCGACAATGAGCGACGCCATTCCCAGCGCGACAACGACTCCTGTATTGCGGAAATTCATTTCAGCCTCCCTTGTGGACCAACGCTGCCTTGACGCATGGCTTGGACGATTGTTACAGGAATTGGTTCCGTGGCGGTGGACGTGGCAGCAAAAAAAATACGGCGGTCAATCCAGCCAGCACCTTATCAGTGACTGATGAACGATCTACAATTCGCCCGTAGTATCTTTTCACACAACTCCTTCCTTCACATGGATCCTTCACAATGGACGAGTTCATTCAATCAGTAACCAGTCAACTTGGAATCGACGAATCAACTGCCAAAAACGCTACGGGTACGGCATTGGGTTTCCTCAAGAATGGATTGGGCGACCAGTTTTCCGCAGTCGCCGAAAAATTGCCCGGCGCTGAAGACCTGATCAGCTCAGCTGCTCCTGCCGAATCTTCTGATGGTGGCGGTGGCGGGTTGCTCGACAGCATCAAGGGTGCAGCTTCATCGATGCTGGGCGGCGGCGCAGGCGAAGGCATCGAATTGATGGGTGCCTTGCAAAATACCGGCCTTTCAACCGAGCAGGGTGGTTCCTTCATCACCATGCTGATCGAGTTCATCAAGGGCAAGGTCGGTGACGGTGTTATGGCTCAAATCACCGATAAGATTCCGATGCTAAAAACGCTCGTCGGTTAAAGTGCCGAATTTAAAATCGGCTCCCCGAAACGGCATCAAGCAAACGGACTTTGTCGTTTCGGGTTTTTTTGCACTGTTACTATTCGGGTGGATCCGTAACGGTACCTTGTCCAGCCACCAGTCGGTACAAGCCAAATGCCACGAGCAGTGTGACGGCCAATGCCACCGAGAGCATCGGGTCCAGCATGTTGGTGAAAAGCACGAGTAACGCGGCCACAATACTCAAGATGCCTTCGGCTCTTTTGTTTGTCATCGTCCAGTCTCCGGTTATGCGTTCGGCGCACTGCTAACTGCAATCCTCGTGCCCTGACCGGCCATCACGCTCCGCAAAGTCGTCTGGCCTGGGTGACTGGTTCAACTTGTGTCACTGAATTAGTTGATCGGGCGTAATCGCACACCAACGTGGTCGCAGCGCACACTACAATTGCGCTCGTGCTGCTATAATTCCCACCGACAACCAATCATCCAATCATCCGGCAAATAACGGGAACTGCCCCCTATGCCCCAACATCTGTGGCTGCGAGCTGAAAGCAAACCGCGAGAGCAACGTCGTGTGGTCACGCCTCGACATGCGCGGCAGTTGCTGGATGCGGGGTTTACGGTCACCGTCGAGGCATCGGGGCAATCCGCCATCGATGATCAGTGCTACGTCGACGAAGGCTGCCCGCTGGTCGCGCCCCACAGCTGGAAAACCGATGCGCCTGCCCAGGCAATTATTGTGGGACTCAAGGAACTGGAAGACTCGGAACTGCCGCTGAAACGTCGCCACGTCCATTTCGCGCATGTCTACAAAAATCAGGCGGGCTGGGAAAACACGCTGCTGCGATTCATCAGGGGTGGTGGGACGCTTTACGACCTGGAATATCTGGTTAATGAAAATGGCGCGCGAGTGGCTGCCTTTGGATATTGGGCGGGGTACGCCGGCGCTGCGCTGGCATTGCTGGCGTGGGCTCGCCAACAAGTTGATAACCGGCCGATCGAATCAGTTGATGCGCGTCCCAGTCAGCACGTGCTGTTGCAAGAAGTCCAATCATTGATGGACACGGCCGGCCAGCGGCCACGCGTGCTGGTGATCGGGGCATTGGGCCGCAGTGGCCGCGGTGCGGTTGATTTCTGCGAGGCGGCAGGAGCCGAGATCGTGCCATGGGATCTGGCTGAGACACAGGGCGGGGGACCGTTTGCGGAAATTCTGGAGTTCGACATTTTCCTGAACTGCGTATTCGTCAAGGAATCGATTCCTCCATTCATTAACCAAGGACTCTTGCAGACCGGCAGTCGCCGACTGACCATGATCAGCGACATCAGCTGCGATCCCTATGGTGCTTACAACCCGCTGCCGATCTACGACCGCTGTACCACGTTCGATGAACCTGTATCGCGATTGATCGATGGGGATCAACCGCTGGATCTGATCGCCATTGATCATTTGCCTTCCCTGTTGCCAGTGGAAAGCAGCGAGGACTTTTCCGAACAACTGTTGCCCTACCTGTTACAACTGGCCGATCCGGAACATGGGGTTTGGCAACGCGCTGCTGATGTATTCCGGACTCGCACGGAGTCGTTGAATTCGATGTTTTGAGAGGAACGCCATGGGCGTTGGAGAGGAACGCCATGGGCGTTGATTTGACAACCAATTATCTGGGGCTCACGCTTCGCAATCCGCTCATCGTGGCGGCCTGTCCGCTGACGCGGGAAAGCCAGCGGGTGATGGAGCTGGAACAGGCGGGCGCTGCGGCTGCGGTGATGTATTCGCTGTTCGCCGAACAAGTGGACAGCGACCCGCTCAGCCGGATTGGTCATGCGGCGACGGAAACCGGCGGTGTGAATGTGGCGCCCTTGCCCAACGACTATGTCGTCGGCGTGGACGCGTATCTGAAAAACATTGAGTTGACGAAGAAGGCAGTGTCGATTCCGATTATCGCATCGCTCAATGGCAGCGACTTGGGCGACTGGATCAACTTTGCCGCGCTGATGGAGCAAGCGGGCGCCGATGCACTGGAATTAAATATCTATTTCGTGCCCACCGATCCCAACACAACCGGCAGTCAGGTCGAAGACCGCTACTGCGAGATCGTGGCAGCGGTTCGAGACCAGATCAAGATTCCCCTGTCGGTCAAGCTAGGTCCATTCTTCAGTTCGCTGCCAAACTTTGCCGGTCGCCTGTGCGATCTCGGCGTCAACGGGTTGGTGCTGTTCAACCGTTTTCTGCAACCAGACATTGATGTGGATACGCTGGAGGTGGCTCCGCGACTGACGCTAAGCTCCAGTGACGCCTTGCGGTTGCCCTTGCGCTGGATCGCCATCCTCAGAGAACAGCTGCCGATCTCTTTGGCTGCATCCAGCGGAGCCCATGACGCCACCGATGTGGCCAAACTGATTCTGGCTGGAGCTGATGTGGTGAGCATGGAGTCGGTGTTGCTGGAACACGGGCCCCATCATGTCGCAACAGTGCTGGAAGAACTAACGGGCTGGATGGAGGCCCACGATTTCGAGTCGATCGAGCAAATTCGCGGAGCCGTCATGCGTCGCCCCGGCGCCGATCCCACGGCCTTTGAACGGGCCAATTACATCAAGACGATCATCTCCTACGACAAAACGTAACGAGCTGCCCATCAGCTCATCACCGCTCACGTTCTCTGGGTTTGACGACAAACGCTTCGCCTTCGCCAAATTCAAACATGCGTTCGCTGCGTTCTCGCGGCAACTCGGTTACTTGCAGGTGTTCCTGCAGATTCTCAAGTGCATCCATGGGATGTTGACCGGAATCATAGATCAAAAATATCCGCTCGGAACTGCAACGATTGATGGCTTCATCTCGCGCTCCTTTCGATTCGCCGATACCCAACAAGGATTATACCGGAGACAGGACCGCCAGCGCACGTTTTTGATCCAGAGCAGTGGTTACCGCGCAAAGAAAAAGGACCGGCGTGAACCGGTCCTTTTTAGTTTTTTCTTTTTGCACTTGCTACGTTAACGATCCGTCGTTTCCGTTCTGGCATTGTGACTATGCTGTTCGTGCAGTGCTTTTTTCAAATCGCGAATCTGGTCTTGCAGCCGCTGAAATTCGGCAGCCTGACAGGTTGGCGGTTGGCAAGACGACGTTGCAGCCGGTCTTAACTTGGGCTGCGTTGGCTGTGCCATTGCAGGCAGATGCGGCGGGTGCAGCAGGCCGTGGGCAGTCGAAGCAGCTGCGGCTGGCAACGGAGTTCCTGGTCGCACGATTGTGATGGCCGGCGTAGTCGGAGTGGCCGTTTTTGGTGCGACATGGATGCGTTGAAACGCATGGGCCTGAGTTGCCTGGGCATGGTGCGCATGCATCAACTGCACTTTTGCAGTCAACATCGCGTTCTCGGCTCGCAATTGGCTCATCTCTTCCATCATGCCAAGGTGAGCTTCCATGGCCTCCAGATGCGTCTCAAGACGTACGTTTTCCATACGCAGTTCCATCATTTCGTGCATGATGGCGGTATGACCGGCAGCTTGCTTTTTACTGTGGCGTACGTGTGTGGCGTGACGCACGAGGGCCGCAGCTCGTTCCGCTGGATCCTCGGGCCAGGTAGCGGCCCACTGACCCGCACAGGCAGTTGCAGGGCATTCACCTTCGCCACAAGTTGCCGGACATTGGCCTGCGCAACAAGTCGCCGGGCATTCACCGTCACTACATGTGGCGGAACACTGGCCTGCAGAACAAGTGGCAGGGCATTGGCCTTCACAACTTGCCGCGCAACTCAGACCTTCGCAAATAGCAACCTTGAAGTTTTCCGGCAGCGGTTGACCTGCGACGGCTACGCCATCCGTTACGATTTCGCATTCTTCCTGCTGACAACCTGAGATGCCCACGTTTTTGAATAAACGTGCAACATAGGGAATGTTCGACGAGAAGGGGACACCGGTACCGGCCTCACAACGGACCTCAATCTGCACCTGTTTCTGGTCCCTGGCTTCCTGACATTCCTGAGTTTTGGCTTTGGCTTTGGTCGACAAGTGGCCGAACGGAAAGTCGATACCGACTAGTTCAAATTTCAGCGTGCGGCAATTGGGACAGTCCTGAATGGTGACTTCCTCGCAGCACTTGGGCGCTTCCTGGGCGGAAACGGCATTCAGAGACAACGGCAACAAACAAACAACGGCAATGACAAGCGTTAGCATTCGCTTCATAGATCGGACTCCATTCCGTACAAGAGAGGTCTACCGGCAGAGGCACCCGGAGCAACGGGTGCGGGGACGTAAATAAAGCAGCCAGCGATCGCGAACAAGAGCGATTCAGTGCTGTCAGAGGCCGCATGCCACAGCTTTCCGCAATGGTCCCGAACCTTGTAAAAACGGGACGAAAATTTTGCAATTTTTTCCAGACAGATTCCAATACACCGGGAACCCCGGCGAAAACCCCTTATCCGTTTATCTGCGCAGAACTGGATCGGAGCTTACTCATGAGTCAAATCGCCCTGGAAATGCCCGCTCGTCACGGCGAGGGCCAGGTACCATGGACCCGCTTTCAGGCGGTCGAAAGCCCTTTGCCCAAATCCGCAAGCGAGCCGTGTTGCCCGCATTGTCATCTCTCTTTGGAAGATCGCGAGCCCACCACTCTCCAGCGGCTCAAATCGGCGGTTTGGCAATTGCTGACAGCCGTGTTTGCGATCGTACTATCGGTCCTGCGACTGGCTCGCTTGATAGCCGCCATGGCTTTTTGCCTGGTAGGCGTGATCGGATTTGGGCTCAGTCGAATTGGCGCGCGAATCGTTCACCCGGACGACTTGCGACTGTTGCCATTGTCCGGTCGCACTAATGACTGAGCGAATCTGCTCTCCTGAAATTGTTTGACCGGCACGTAGTACGGTGGGACAATGGTCACCTGATTCGCCGGCAGGCTCTGCTTGCCGTCGGCGAAATCAAATCCCCTCGGGACAAAATCGATTTGAGAGGTGACCAACATGAGCTGCAACCGGGTTTTTGTCTGCCTTGTCATTGCTGCCGTGCTCACGCATTGGAGCGCGGATCCGACATGTGCGCAACCCACCGCTGGTGACGATTCGCTGAAGAACGAAATGCAGGACGTGGCCGCTGCGTTCATGACCGCTTTTCGAAATCGCGACATTGAAGCCATCGCCAGCATGTGGACGGCCGAAGGCCTGTTCATCAACGAACAAGGCGAACGCATCGCAGGCCGCGACAGGGTCAAGGCCGAGTACGCCGCTCTGTTCGAGGATGCACCCGACGATCTGGAAATGCTTGTCGAAGTCGATTCGGCGCACAGGATTGGTCCGCAAACGGTTGTGGTGGAAGCGCGAGCTGCGCTTTCGCCGCAGCCGCCCGGCGAGTCTCGCGTGATAAGTCGCTACACTGCAATCCATGTTCGCGGAGACGATGGCAAGTGGCGGGTGGCCCATTTGCGTGACAACCGCATCGAAATACCGCCCGCTGCCGGAAAACTGGAAGACCTCGGCAATCTCGCCGGTTCGTGGCAGGCATCCCGAGACGACGTTTCCCTGGAAATCAACTGTCGCTGGGTCGACAACAACCAGTTCCTGGAACGCACTCACACGATTACCCGCGCCGGAGAAGTCATATCGACAG
>JBPCVB010000718.1:0-2873 GCA_051010855.1 Pirellulaceae bacterium
CCGAAACTGCCGACCACGACGTTTTGCGGCTTGATATCGCGATGCACGACGCCTCGGGCATGGCAATAATCGATCGTATTGCACACATCCAGAAACGAACGCAACAAATTTTGCTCGGCAACCGACCGGCGGCTGTCTCCTCGTGGCAACGCATGAGCGGCGTCGATCTTGTCGGCCATCGTGTCGCCACGTACCAGCTTCATCGCGTACCAGGCATGGTCGTCGTCCAGGTTGCTCATGTCGTAAACAGGAACAATGCCCGGGTGTTCAAGTCGCGCCGTAACCCGCGCCTCGCTCATGAATCGCCGACGTGATTCGGACTGTCGGGCCAGATTGGCTCCCAGCCGTTTCAAGGCGATGCGGCGTCCCAGCTTGGTGTCATCGGCGCGCCATACGGCGCCAAATCCACCGCGACCGTGTTCGGCAACCAGTCGATAGCGTCCCAGTTGAGTGCCGGCGGATAATCCATCATCCCGTTGCCGGGGCCGCGTCGTAACCAGTCGATCGCGGACCGGTTCCAGCAAGTTGCGTACGTCCAGGTCCACATCCGGCATTACGCGAATTCGCTCAACGTATTCGCCGACCTCCGGGCGATCGCGGTCCGTTGCGGCACTTAGCCAGCGCAACTCGTATTCGGCCTGCACCAGTCCGGGCAGAATATGTTTATCTTCCAGCTGGGGAAATCGCTCGATGTACGTTTCGATACGTGGCGGCTGTTGGCCGGATTCGTCAGACAGTTTCCAGCGAAACTCGAGCTCGATGTGAACCAGTTCATGCAGTGTGCCCAGATACAGCGGATCTTCGGGCGGCGGCAGATAGTCGGCAAGGTCGGTGGCCTGTCCGTTGATCCAGTCCGTTTCGAACCGTGACCGCCGTTTCTCATCCACCGAATCAAAAAAATTCTCGTTCATGTCTGGTGTTCCATCCCGGGCAATGTCGGTCCGATTGCAGACCGTTCACGCGTCCATTCCCTTTTCCACGCCAAAGCGGACAACCCAGGCAATTTTTTTGAGGCAGAATTCTGCTTCCCCGGCGGTCTCAGTCGAAAAATAACCACCTCTCGACCTCTTTCGAATAAGAT
Source organism: Pirellulaceae bacterium (assembly GCA_051010855.1). GTDB lineage: Bacteria > Planctomycetota > Planctomycetia > Pirellulales > Pirellulaceae > CAJQPP01. The sequence continues at coordinate 1,082 of JBPCVB010000718.1, forward strand.
AATCGCTGCCAGGCCCCCTGTCCGCCAACGTACAACACGCCCGCCCGAATGAAACCTTTTTTGCGAATTTTGGTCGCTACAATCGGCCTGTTGGTTATCGCCGGCGGGGCACTGTTCCTGGTCGGTGGCAAGCAATTCCCGGTGATCGCCGAGACTCGAATTGACGCCTCCCCCGATCAGGTCTTTTGGCGACTGATCGATCCCGACGAAGTCAAAAAGTGGGTCGCCGGGCTGGAACAAATCGAACCATTGACCGAAGGCGGTCATCGCGTGGGGGCCCGGGCAAAACTTACCATGGCGCAAGGAAACAGCCGTTTTGAACTGGAAGACGAAGTACTGCAGTCCGTCCCCAACCAGTCGCTGGTCGTGCGGATGAGTGGCAATATGGTCCAGTCGATTTCGGCCGTGCAGCTGACATCTGACCGTGATGCAACGGTCGTCCGGCAGATTGGCTATTTTACGCCGCGGGGCTTTTTTCGCCTGACAGCCCCGTTTGCACATCATGAAGTTCAGCAGAAAATGCAGGACGACCTGACCCGGCTGAAGTCGCTGGTCGAGGCCGCCCCAACGACGTCGACCGCGACCGCGGAGACCGACAAACAGCTTGACGAGTAACGCACTCGAGCAACGTCAAACGAATTACGACAACCTCAAAACAGGAACCCTCCATTGACGGCAACACTACTCGACGGCCGGGCCACGGCCCAGCAAATTCAGGCAGAAATCAAGGACCGGGTCAGCGCGTTTGTCGATGCGACAGGCACGACCCCCACACTGGCCGCTGTGCTCGTCGGTGAAGACCCGGCCAGCGCCGTTTACGTGCGTAACAAGGAACGCGCTTGTCGCAAGGTTGGTGTCAACAGCCAACTGCATCGCCTGGACAGCGATACCTCGACCAGCCAGTTGCTGGATCTGGTTCGCCAGCTGAATGAAGACCCTTCGGTCAGTGGCATTCTGGTGCAATTGCCCTTGCCCGGTCAGATTGACGATTTGCAAGTGCTGGACCTGATCGATCCCATCAAGGACGTCGACGCATTTCATCCCACCAACGTTGGGTTGTTGTCCCAGGGCCGACCGCAGTTTCTACCTTGCACACCACATGGGGTGTTGCAGGTCTTGCATCGTTACGACATCAGTATTAGCGGCAAGACAAGTGTGATCATCGGACGCAGTGACATTGTGGGCAAGCCGCTGGCCATGCTGATGGGCGCCAAGGACTCACACCTGGGACCAGACCTGTGCAACTCAACAGTCACCATCTGCCACAGCCGCACCCCCGACCTGCCCTCCATCACTCAACAAGCTGACATTCTGGTGGCTGCGATTGGCCGCCCCGAGTATGTCACTGCGGACATGGTCAAACCGGGCGCTGTCGTCGTGGATGTAGGCATCAATCGAACGGATGATGGACTGGTCGGCGATGTAGACTTTAATGCCGTGCGTGAGAAGGCATCCCACATCACTCCAGTCCCCGGGGGCGTAGGCCCGTTAACGGTCACCATGTTGCTGGAGAACACGTTGACGGCAGCTCAATTGCAAAAAAATCAGGCTCGCGTGACTTCGTAAGGGGGAGCGTTTTGCGGAACTGCCGACGGAGTCATGGTGCAAGATAATGACAGGGTCGATCCGTCATCTGACTCAGGGCCCTCTGCTTCAATTCGTTCGAGGAATCGCAAGATCTGGTGGTTGTTGGCAATCCTGTTGCTGGTCGGCATCTGGCTGCTGGGTGACTGGGTGTATTCGAGAGTCGTCGACCGCGCGATACAGCGTTGGGAGGCTACGATCGAGCGGG
>JBPCVB010000719.1:0-4393 GCA_051010855.1 Pirellulaceae bacterium
CCTTTGAAAAAAGGGGGAACCGAGCACGCCCCCTTTGCAAAGAGGGGACACAGCACTCGCCTCTTTTGCAGCGGCCCACATGCCAAAATAAAACTCCCCCCTTTTGCAAAGGGGGGGCGGGGGGGGGTTCCTAAACCATCCCGAGACCGGGGCGAACTATTTCTGTTCCCTGCGGAAGTCCTTGCAGAATTCCCAGATGGCGTCCACGGCTTCAAAATCCTGATTGACTTTGCCCACCAAACGTTGAGTACGTCGCGGCAAATCCATGCCGGGAATGGTGTGACCACCGCCCCGAATGGAATACAGCACGACCGGTGCCTGGATGTTGTCGCCGCCGAACCGGGTCACGTGTACTGTGCAGCCATCGTCCGGGTCGGCATCGGGAATTTGACTTAGTGATGTCTCGCTATTGAGACCGTTGTGCCTTTTCCAGAATTCGATACTGGCGTCGGTTGAGACGACCTCACCGCGGTTACGGCCAAACACGGAAACATGGCCACCGTCATACGGCACCAGCGGATCGTCAGTGCCGTTGATAACCAGCACCGGCATTTTGTGCGACGGTTTGTTCTCCCGGGCTGCGTCGTAAATGTCACGCGGCATATTGGCAATCACCGGTGCGATGGCTGCGACCTTGTCAGCCAGTTCGCAACCAATTCGAAACGACATCATCCCGCCATTGGACGCACCGGTGAAATACACGCGGCTGGCATCTGCTTGGCACTGCTCATTCACCTGATCGATGACTGCGGACAGGTATCCCACATCATCAGCGTCGCGGGTTCCGGCAGCGAAGTCATCGCGGCCATCATTCCATTGATTATTGACGCCGTTGGGATAGACCAGGATAAAGCGCTCCTTGTCCGCCAGCTTGGCGGCGTTCCAGCGCTCTGCCATGTCGCGTCCACCCGCTCGACCGCCGCCGTGCAGGACAAACAAAACAGGTAGTTTCTCGTCGACGCGAAAGTTGTCCGGCAGTCGCAAATAGTATTCGCGCTCGACCTCGTCGTGTTGCAGGGTAATCTTTTGCAACTGGCCCGTGCGATCCGTGTCGACTTCCTCGCTGGCGGGCAACGCTTGTCGAGCAATCGCGCGCCGAGTCTGAACGGAAATGACGATTGCAAACAACGTCGCGAGAGCGACGTAGACGATGATCCACTTCGATGATTTCACAAGCTGCTCCTGGAAGATCGGGTTCCAATTGTCTACACGGGAGCCATCGAGCGTGAGGACAAGAATTATTGATGCAAACTCATATCGACAATGTCTGTCCAGTTTAGCGGGCCAAACTCTGCCGCAAACGCCGGTATTTGCCGCTCCATTTGGTTAAATCGGTACAACCGCAAGGCGTTGCCGGGTATGATTGGATATTATCCGGTGACCAAATCAATGGTCCCGTATCGGCGCCATTTTGTTATCTTGCCGCCAACCCATTTGGGGAAGCTGTCTGGTTCCCCGCCCGGATCCGACCGTCCAGCCACAAGTCTGCCCTATGTCCATCGCTGAAACGTTTACGCCGTCGCAACAGGCCCAGTCATTTGTCGATTCGGTCGACAAGGGAACCTACGACCGTCAAATCACGGCGGGAATCGGCAAATTCGTGGACAAAAAGGTCCCTGAAGATATGCAGGGATTTTACACCGACGAGCAGCTCGGGGAGTTGGTTGCGCTCAAAGGTACTGATCGCGACATCGAATCCCGCATGCCGGTCAAAATTACCCGGCATTATTTTGAACAAGCCAAAAACAGCGCCGCCATGCGGCAGTTAATCAAGGCCAGTCCGGACGAGACGTTCGATCTGGCCGGCTCGCCCGATCCGGGCAATCAAATGCACTACAGTCCCTGCGAAGGACTGATTCACAAATACGAGCTGGGGCTGATTTATGTGGCCTCAACTTGTTCAGCTCACTGTCGATTTTGTTATCGCGAGGAGTTGATCGCGCGGAAGGACGTCGTGCGTCCCAATGGCGAGGTGGCACCCAAGGGACTGGCCCAGGTCGAGGAAATCTGCGACTACGTACAAGAACATAATCGGCTGGTTGAAGCCAATGGCGGCAGGCATCCGGAAACCGGCCGCGAGCGTCTGCGCGAAATCCTCATGTCGGGTGGTGACCCGATGGTTCTAACCAACAAGAAGCTCGCCACCTGGTGGTCGTCGTTGTCGGAAGCTGGCGTGGAATCGATTCGTATCGGCACCAAGGAACTGGCGTTCTACCCCGATCGTTTTGACGCAGCTTTCTTTGACATGCTGGACCGGTTCCACCAGCTGTACCCGCAAACCAAACTTCGTTTCGTCGTGCACTTTAACCACCCCGACGAATTTCTGAAGAAGAATGAAGACGGATCATACATCGAAGATCCACGCGGCGGTCTGGTGTGGCTCGACAATACGTTGCGTTCGGTGCAGCGACTGGCCAGTCGGCACTGGGTCAACATCGACAATCAATCACCGATCATCCGCGGCATTAACAACGATCCTGATGTATTGCGTATTATGCAGAGGGAACTGAAACGCAACCGCGTCGAGAACCATTATTTCTTTTGCGGCCGCGACATCGTCGGTCACCGGGCTTTCAATGTGCCGATCGAAGAAGCGTGGCGAATTCTGAATGAATCGCAAAAGGGATTGTCGGGCGTCGAGGCGCATGCACGACTTTCCATCACCCATTACAGGGGCAAGACGGAGGTCGTGACAGTGACCAACGAGTCGATTCCGGGCGTCGCGGCTTCCGGGGACGGCTTCGTCATTTTCAAGTTGATGCGGAGTGTGGAAGATGCCCGGCACCGAGGCAAGGTGTCAATCGTCGGACGCAACCCCGAGGCCATCTGGTTCAACGACTATGAAGACCGCGTGATCATGGACGAAGCCGGCTTGTTCCCAAAATCGGCTGAGTCCAACGGCAAATACTAGCCTCCCTGCGCCACCAGGATTGTGGTCGGGGCTGGCGTTGACGCGGACAAATTGAAAGTCTTCGCGTGCCGTTAGCTCTGCGGCTAAAATGCGTGGCATGACTTTCGAGGCGTCGCTCAGAGACATTGCGATACCCGGCGTGGTCGGACTGATCATGCTGGTGGTGGGTCTGAGTCTCACGATCGGTGACTTTCGTCGCGTTGCACGGTTTCCCAAAACAGTCGTCGCGGCCACGCTGGGACAATTGATCCTGTTGCCGCTGCTCGCCTTCCTGCTGATCCGGCAGTTCCAGCCGCCCGAGTACATTGTTGCGGGTATGATTCTGCTGGCCGCCTCGCCGGCCGGGGGGCTGTCCAACTTCTACACGTGGTTGGGCCGAGGCAACACGGCGTTATCGGTGACGTTGACGGCTATCTCCAATCTGCTCTGTTTCATTACCCTGCCCCTGATCGCGGCCACCGGTTTTGCGTGGTTGCTGGACTACGACGAGGCAGTCCAATTGCCGTTCTGGAAAACGGCCGGTCAATTGTTCGTGATGTTGTTTTTGCCGCTGTTCGTCGGCATGCTGATCCGGTACCGTTGGCCCGCCGTCGAAACGCGTTGGAAGCCGTTTCTGGGAAAGCTGAGTCTGGCGGCACTCGCCGCGTTGGTGATGATGATCCTGTATGTGCACCGCAACAATTTGGAAGGCGACTACGTCAGTCTGGTCCGAGTGGCTATTCCGTTTTATCTGTTGGCGATGCTGGCCGGCTGGGGAACCGCCAAGGCCGCTGGTCTGGATGACGGGGACCGGTTTGCACTACTGCTGGAATACCCGGCACGCAACCTGGGTATCACGGCCGTCATTGGTGTAATGGTACTGGGGAGAACCGATTTTGTGTTGTTCGCAACGGTGTTGTTTCTGATCCAGACGCCAGTGTTATTGGGCGCCGTTGCCATTCGGCGCAAGATGATCGGCCGCAATCCCGACGCGGCGCGGCCAGATTCGCGCACCTTGCCACCTGGCACGACATGATCAACGTTGCACAACTCCCAGAGTCGTGGACGATCAAGATGACAAAGCAGAAGCACGCGTCTTGTCAATCAGTCATTGGTCATCTAAAACCAGGCGAGCCGAGGCATGGACATGCGCCACTAACCAGGGATGGCATAGTAACTTTGACCACAGCAAGGGCCCAGGCATTGACGGATAGCGAGTCGAGTAGCGACACTCCGAAAAAATCGCCTTTCGGTCTGCGTTTCGGTCACTGGCTCCAGTTCCTGGGCTTCGGGCTCATCATTCTGATTGTCGTCGTGATTTTTGGCAGGGCCATCGCGGGCCACATCAATGACATCGAGAGCTGGATCCAGTCGATCAGCCCATGGGGTATCTTGGTATTCATTGGTTTGGTGGCTCTGCTCACTTCTCTGCTAGTTCCCAGCACGCTATTGTCGATTGCCGCCGGTTCGCTGTTCGGTCTGGTCGGAGGGTTGTCGGTCGTG
>JBPCVB010000720.1:0-2535 GCA_051010855.1 Pirellulaceae bacterium
CGGGGACTCTGATAGCTGCGAATGACGAATTCGTCCCGGCTGATTTCCCCGTCTTTCGCGTGGACTTCATTGAATACGGCGTCCTTAAGGTCTTCCAGTTCCTTCTCCAAGGCGCTGATCTGTTGCTTGATTTCGACGTAGCGGGCTAGTGATTTGGAAGACATGAAAGGATATCCTCGACCGGTTTGATTGAATCAGGCCTCAAGTATAAACAAAAACAGCCCACCGGTTGGCGGGCTGCAGCTGTCTATTTGAATGAGGTTGGCAGCGTTATTCCACGCCGGCAACTTCCATGCGAATGCTCATTTGAGGAATCACCGAGTCGCCATTGGGATTGGCAATGGTAGTGGCCAGTTTGGCCCAGGCGTCCGAGTTCCGGAACTGGTCAACCAACAGGTGCCGGCCAGCGTCTGTGTGCACGCCAAGAGTTCCCTGAACGGTGTTGGAATGCGGGCAAACAAAGGAGATTTTGCGGGGAGTGACGTTTTTCACGGTCACGGCTCCACGGTCGATCACGAAATCGACCGAGAACTGGACGTGGCGGTTACAGATCTCGTCCTCCCAGGTGCAGAGGGTGGTTTTCATTTCCGGACACTCCTGATAGTGATTTTGCTAATGACTTTGATGCCGTTATTAATGTGCGTTGCGTATTCTATTTGTCGGACAGATTGAGGCGAGACCAAAATCTGTTTTTGCAGTTGATTTTGTAATGTTTTCAGGCGGCCTTGTAAAAGTTTCCGAACATTGAACTGGGCCGGCAAACATCAAGGTGAATTATGATCCCGCAGCATTCGACTTGCGGTTTTTCCTGATCACATTGCCTGGAAACAAGGCACACCCACCGAAGTCAGATCCAGGGTTGCGGAGCAAAAAAACCTGCTGGCGCCCCCGGCAGCCGGTGCAATCACGATGGCGAAAAACAGGGGGACAGGTAGAATCTGGCCATCCAATTTCGTGACCGACCACGCGGGCCTTTGCCGCGTTTCTCCTAGTGCCCAGCAAAAACGGCGACGCTACCGCCAAATCGCCAAAACGAGAATCACGCGGTCGGCCGGGTGAGTCATCGGGCTTTCTGGGAACCTTTGGAGGCGTGTTCACGCCCTGCACGCTGACGATTCTGGGCGTGATCATGTTCCTGCGTTATGGCCAGGTGGTGGGTCAGAGTGGCCTGTGGTGGGCGCTGGTGATTGTCGCGGTTTCCAAGCTGATTACGACCATCACGACGTTTTCCCTGTCGGCAATCGCGACCAATACCAAGGTCGAGGGCGGCGGGGCCTACTTTCTGATCAGCCGCAGTCTTGGCGTCGAGTTTGGCGGTGCTATCGGCATCATCTTTTTCTTTGCCCAGGCGATAGCAGTGGCCATGTATGTCATCGGATTTTCCGAGGCATTTTTCGGCACTGTGTCCAGCGCGATTCCGCTGTGGATCGTGGCGTCGATCGTCAACATTCTGGTGTTTGTATGCGTGTACATTGGCGCCGGCTGGACCATCAAAGTTCAGTATTTCATTCTCGGCATCCTGGGATTGTCGTTGCTGTCGTTCTATGTGGGAGCCGCGTTGGACTTCAAATTGTCGACATTGCAGGCCAACCTTGCGCCACACTTTACTGATGGCAACAGTCTGGCAATCATGTTTGCCCTGTTCTTTCCCGCCGTGACGGGCATTATGGCCGGGGCGAACATGTCGGGCGATCTCAAGGATCCTGCCAGGTCCATACCACTGGGTACGCTGGCGGCCATCCTGGTTACGGCGGTGATTTATCTGACCATGGCCGTGTGTATGGCCGGTTCCAGATCGCAACAGGAGTTGGTCAGCAACAACCTGATTGTGAACGACATTGCCCTTGTTCCGGTGTTAATCACAGCGGGTGTGTTTGCCGCTACCCTGTCATCGGCGCTGGGCAGCATGATGGGCGCGCCGCGGATTCTGCAGGCACTGTCCCGGGACGAAATCTTTAGCTCGTTGCGATTGTTTGGCTCGGGCAGCGGGCCTAACAACGAACCACGTCGTGCCATCATTGTGACGTTTCTGATTTCCCAAATTTGCATCGTTTTGGCAGACCTGGATACGATTGCGCCCCTGATCACGATGGCGTTCATGATCACGTACGGACTAATCAACCTCGCTACTTTCTACGAGGGCATCACCAGGAACCCGAGCTACCGGCCACGGTTTCGTTACAGTCACTGGATGACGTCGCTGGCCGGCGCGATTGGCTGTATCGGAGTGATGCTGCTGATTGACTGGCGCTGGGCACTGGCGTCGATTGTGATGATGGCGGCGATTCACTACTACATCGGCCGACGCGAGATTGAGGCTCGCTGGGGCGACATCAACAGCGGATTGCTGTTCGAGCGTACTCGCAAAAACCTGCTCAAGCTGGAAGAGGAACTGTATCACCCCAAAAACTGGCGACCCATTATTCTGGCCCTCGCCGGGGCGGGTTGGGATCGGCCACATCTGGCCGTTTACGGACACTGGCTGACAAATGGACACGGTATCTTGCTGCTCGGTCAGGTGATCCATGGCGACCT
>JBPCVB010000721.1:0-2799 GCA_051010855.1 Pirellulaceae bacterium
ATAGCAGACTTGCCCGCCGATACGCATTTCGACCAGATCACCTTCGGCAAATTCCGGATGCGGCTCCAGCTCCGAGAATTCGTAGCGTTCCTTGATGAAGCCACCAATCGGTGTCACCGTCGCGATGACCGAACCGTTGGAAACCAATTCAACCGATGTTCCGTCGGGGATGCCGGAATGCTTGATCTCGACTTCCATTCGCGCATTGCCGTTGTGAAACGCTTCCAGCTCGACTTCGCCCTTGCCTCCCCAAGCGCAGCTGGGCGCGGGAAAGAGTTTGGCTTCCAGGTCAAGCGTCTGCACGTTAACGAGTGATTTCAGAAAATTCAGCACGGTTTTACCTTTCATTTTTCAAGCCTGGTTCATGAAAAAATCTAGGTCGAGACGCGGTCGCATAATTCGTTACAAAAGGACTTTGTCGAACTGACAGGAAATCCGCGGCAAGAACTGCATCGGGATATGTCGAATGTGCAGGCTGTGCGGCGAGGCAGGAACTCGTGCCCGCCAACTACGGTGCAGCCGATTGCTCGACCACTGCCAGCAGCGGCAATCGTTCGCGGTCGGATTTGACTACACCACCCGGCTGTTCGATCGTAATCGCAAACATCTTGGCCTGATTGATCGGCAATCGGGCATCAATCGGAATGATCACTTGGCCTTCGGAGGTGACATCGAATACGCCACCATCCACTGGCAACTCGTCAGAACGCTGGGTATCGAAAATCCACAGCTGATATTGCTCAACAGCCGGATCATTGACCGCCAGTCCCTCGAACAGCATGAAGCCCTTTTGCTGCGAGTTGTTCCACAGCACCTGGCCAAAGGGCTGACCTGCGGACGTATCGTTGACTGTCCAGGCGACCGAAACAGAGCCCGCTGTATCGAGCAGGTCCTGATACTGTTGAGCCACGCTGGGAATGGGGCGGTCAGGCCGCTCTGTGCTCGGTGAGGATCCGAATAGGCCCAGCAAACTTGCCAGGGCGATTAGCAAACTGGCCGCGGCTGCCAGTCCAAATAATTTCTCGCGTGTCGTCCAGGCAGTGGCCTTGCGCGGTTGCAATGTCGACATGGGCAGGACGACCTTGTCGATCTCGGCAGAATCCTGAGACGACAGTTCGTCATCGGCGGTGACGTAGTGCGGGGCGTCTTTCAAAACCCTTTGACGCAATTCGTCGGGCATTTCATCATTTACACGACCTGAGACAGCAGCCAGATCAAGTGCCGCAATAGCCACCTCGAAACGGTCATCATCAGCCAGATCGAACTGGCGAGCCAACTTGTCCATTTCCACACGCTCGGAATCGGACAAGCCATACACGGCTTGCATAATCAGCAAGTCGTCGAGATGTTCGCGTTGGGGAGTCGATGGATGCATACTCATCACATTTGCCCTCCCTGGTCTGCGATCGCTGGTTTCAGTCGATCGCGGACCTTAAGCAGTCCGCGACGGATGTGCGTTTTGATGGTGCCCAGCGGCAATCCCATCCGCTCGGCAATCTGGTTGTGGGTCAGTCCGCTATACACGGACAACTTGATGGCCTGGGCCTGTTCATCAGGCAGTTCATTCAGCATCTGCAACGCCTGGGCCGCTTCGTCGTTAACCGAGACACTCTCAGCCGGATCGCCGTTGGCGGCCGGTTCCACCGAATCGAGTGGCTGCGACGAAACCGCAGCGGCGGATTGCCGTTTGCGGTTCAGGTCGATCAGGCGGCGGCGGGCCACCATGGCGACGAAGGTAACTTCTGAAGCCTTGGCAGGATCAAATCGCTGAGCCGACTTCCACAAGGAGATAAAAATCTCCTGCACAGCATCTTCGGCATCTGCCTGCGAACTGGTGAAGCGACGGGCGAGTGACCAAACAAGTCCGCCGTACCGATCAAGACAATCGGATACCGCGGACTTGTCGCCACTTCCAATTCGTTGCAGCAGGGATTCTGACAACTCGGTCATGAATTCCAGGCGAGTCGATAGAGCGAATAATAACATGGTGACGGGGGCCACCTTTGCGCCATCAACTACTCGGGCAGAATCACAGCATCGATGACGTGGATCACGCCGTTCGAGCAGTTGATATCTGTTGTGATAATGTTTGCACCGCCGATCGTCAAACCGATTGGTGCCTTGGAGCCTTGCAGCGTTTCAACTTCCATCGCATTCAGGACGTCGCCAGCCATGATTTTGCCAGACACCACGTGGTACTTGAGGATGGCTTGCAGCTTTTCGAGGTTTTCGGGCTTCAGCAGCTCTTCGACGGTTCCCGGAGGCAAGGCGGCGAAAGCTTCGTCGGTCGGGGCGAAAACGGTGAAGGGACCTTCGCCTTGCAGGGCTTCAACCAGGCCGGCTTCGGTCAAGGCGGCGGCCAGGGTCTTGAACGAGCCAGCTTCAACAGCTGTGGTCACGATATCCTTTTCAGCCTGAACATGACTCGCGGGAGCAGCGGTGGTCATCGTGCGCTGATGCGATTGGCATTGCTGGGCCGAAACGGCCGAGGTAGCGAACAGAACGAGTGCACAGCAGGTGGTTACGATTGTTTTCGACATCTTGAATTCCCTTGATTTATTTGAGGGGTTGTTTGATTGAATGCAGGACTGGCAGTGCGTTACACGGTTGCCTGCCAGATTTTCCCGCCGACATTAAGAGGGGTTTCGCGGGGCCCGTCCTGTCGGATTCAGAATCCGCAAAAGATTCTTAAGAAGATTTCCCGGGCGGCCTGGCAAGCCATCGCACGGTCGATTCCAGCCTGAACTAGCGCCGAGGCTGAACGTTTTCCTCGTCGACCGCCGAAGAACGCGGTGAACG
>JBPCVB010000722.1:0-6977 GCA_051010855.1 Pirellulaceae bacterium
GGCAAAACGGGCTGAAATCAGAAAAATGCCGGAGACAGGAGTTGAACCTGCACGTCCTTTCGGACACATGAACCTGAATCATGCGCGTCTGCCAATTCCGCCACTCCGGCTTTGAGAGTTGAGCTGGCTGACCGGCCCAAATCGGCCAGTCAACTTTTATAGTGGCTGCCGATGCCGTTCGGCAAGTGGACTTTTGGCCAGCGTCTTAGTACCGCGGTACAGCGGGATCGATTTCACATGACCATTCGTCAATCCCGCCCGCCATACTCTGTGCCTGCACAAACCCTTGTTGCCGCAGCCAGTGGGCAACTCGCAAGCTGCGGATGCCGTGGTGACAGTAAATCACGATTCGCCGATCCGGCTGCCCCAGCGAACCAGCCTGCTCGGGAATCTGTCCCAGCGGTACCAGTTGTGAACCGTCCAAATGACACCACTGATACTCGTGAGGTTCCCGACAATCCACCAAAAGGAATTCGTCGTCCGCATCCATCAATTGCTTGACTTGTTCGACGCTAATCTCAATCGGCACGGCTTCGTCCATAGTGGAAGGATGGCCTCGACGTTGATTGGGGAAAATCAGACACTGTCGGCTGAACAAAGTACACGTTGTAATGTAGACGGCTCTCACCCACGTGCCAGTACCTTGGACATTCGCTCCGGTCGACTTGCAGTTGAATGAAACAAACTCCTCGAGAATTCGCGGTTGAAGTTGCCCGGCGTTTGCAGGAAGCCGGGTTTGAGGCTCTGTGGGCCGGCGGTTGCGTCCGAGACCAGTTGCTCGGTAGCGAGCCCAAAGATTACGACGTGGCCACCAGTGCCACTCCTGACCAGATCCGGGAATTGTTTGGCAGGAAACGAACGCTGGCGATCGGTGCTGCCTTTGGTGTCATCACCGTGCTCGGTCCGAAATCGGCCGGCAACGTCGAAGTCGCCACGTTTCGGCAAGACGCGGAATACAGCGACGGTCGTCACCCTGACGCGGTCCGATTCAGTACCTCCGAAATGGACGCCCAACGGCGAGACTTCACCATCAACGGCGTGTTCTTCGATCCGATCGCTGAACAGGTCATCGATTATGTGAATGGCCAGCAGGATTTGCGGCAACAAGTAGTCCGCGCAATTGGCAGACCGGAACTACGCATCGCTGAGGATAAGCTGCGTATGCTGCGCGCTGTGCGATTTGCGGCTACGCTCGAGTTCCAGCTTGAACAACAGACATTGCAAACCATTCGCGAACATGCCCCTGAAATCCACGTTGTCAGCGCTGAACGAATTGCCGGCGAGCTGCACCGTATGTTGGTGCACCCGACCCGGCGTCGTGCCGTGGAATTGCTGGGCGAAAGCGGCCTGTTGACCGAGATTCTGCCGGTAACGCAATCACTGCAGGACGATACATCGCAAATGGATCAGACAATGTCCCGACTGGAGCAGCTCAGCCAGCCCACACTGGCCGTGGTATTGGCTGTTCTGCTGGAAGCAGTGATCCAACCGGGTGACATGGTGACACTCTGCCGGAATCTGCGGCTGTCCAATGAGACGGCATCCACGGCTGAGTGGATCTTGCAGTCGTCTCCCTTGCTCGCGCAGGCGGACCGGCTGCCGTGGTCAACGGTCCAGCCGTTGTTGGTCGACTCACGGATTAATCAGGCTTTGCAGTTCGTTGAGGCTCGGAAACTCGAACCCGGGTTCAGCACCGCACCCGGCGAGTTTTGCCGCCGGCAACTGCAGCGGCCGGCAACCGAGCTCAATCCACCCATGCTGGTGACTGGCGACGATTTACGCGAACACGGTTTTCAGCCCGGCCCCGATTTTGCTTCGACATTGCGGGAAATCCGCCGCGCCCAGCTGGATCAGGAAATCTCGAGCGCTGATGAGGCGATGCAAATTGCCCAACACCTGCTGGCCCGTCCTGAATAAGAGGCGTAGGCGGCTGACCACTCGCATCCCGGGCCGGAATGCCCCACAATAGTGACGTTCTGTTTTTGCCAGCTGTCTGACGGCCATCATTTCTTGAGGAGCTGTTTCCGTGTCCAACTTGTGCGTAATTGGTCTGCAATGGGGTGACGAAGCCAAGGGAAAGCTGGTCGATTTGTTGACCGAGCGATTCCAGATCGTGGTTCGTTATCAGGGTGGTGCCAACGCTGGACATACTGTGGTGGCGGGCGATGAAACGTACAAGCTGCACCTGATTCCCAGTGGCATTCTCAATCCCGATGTGATGAATGTGGTGGCCCCTGGGGTCGTGGTACATCCCGAAACGTTGTTGCGGGAAATCCGCGGGCTGGAGGAACGTGGCATTGATGTTTCCGGGCACCTGAAGCTTAGCGAACGTGCTCATGTTGTGTTTCCCTGGCATGTTGAGGAAGACCGCATTGCCAATGTGACCGAGCCGGGCGAAGAAGCCATCGGCACAACGCTTCGTGGCATCGGGCCCTGTTATCGCGACAAGGTCGGCCGCCGCTACGCATTGCGATTGGGCGATCTGTTGCGTGAAGACTTTGAGGAACGCGTTCACCAGATCTGCAATTTCAAGAAGCGTTATTTGTCTGAGTTCAGCGAGTTTCCGGTCGAACTCAACGCGGATCAAATCGTCCGCGACTACGGAACGATGGGCCAGGAACTGGCCAGCCTGATTAGTGACACCAATTACTTTTTGCTGGACGGTGCCGAGCAAGGCTTGTCAATTTTGCTGGAAGGCGCTCAGGGAGCACTGCTGGACGTCGATCATGGCACGTTTCCCTATGTAACCAGCAGCAACAGTTCCGGCGTGGGAGTATGCAGTGGCTCGGGTCTGCCACCTCGATACGTTCACAATGTAATCGGCGTCGCCAAATGCTATAGCACGCGAGTCGGCGGCGGCCCGTTTCCCACTGAACAAGACAACGAAACCGGTGAACACATTCGGCAACTGGGCAAGGAATTCGGTACGACCACCGGCCGGCCCCGACGATGTGGCTGGTTCGACGCGGTGGCGGTACGCTACACCGCGCGACTCAGCGGAGTGGACCACCTGTCCATGATGATGCTGGACGTATTGAGCGAACTGGAAGAAATCCAGATCTGTGTGGGCTACGAAATCAACGGTACGAAAATTGACTATTTTCCCAGCCATGTCGACGACTTGCGCAAAGTCCAGCCCGTGTACGAAACGTTACCGGGATGGCAAACCGACATTACAAAGGCCCGCAGCATCGATGATTTGCCGGCAGAGGCGATCGCCTACGTACAACGCATCAGCGAACTGGTGGGTCGTCCGGTGGAGATCATTTCGGTGGGGCCTGATCGCGCTCAGACGATTTTCTGCAATGAGACGTTGTCCGTGGTTTGAGATGCGGCCTTTTGCTAAACTGGTATGATCGTTTGCATACCGTGCATCCTCTTCTGTCCGGAAATTTTCGTGTCGAGCGCATCCGTCAAGGACACTGCCAATCCCGCGCTGGAACTTCCCGCGGATCAATTACCCAAACACATTGCCATGATCATGGATGGCAATGGTCGTTGGGCACAGCGCAACAATCTGCCCCGTATCGAGGGGCATCGTCGTGGCACAAAAATAGTGAACAATGTAATCGAGGAATGCCGGCGACTGGGAATTCGCCAGGTGACCCTGTACTGCCTGTCCAGTGAGAACTGGAAACGGCCTCAACAGGAACTGGACTTCCTGATGCACTTGCTGCAGCAGTTTATGATCGAGTCTCGTTCACAACTTCTCGAAAAAAAGATTCGTCTGGAGATCATTGGCCGACGTAGCAAGTTGCCTGACGACGTGCAGGCCGAAATGGACAAGACCCTGAAGTTGACGCGCGAATTCTCCGAGTTCTGTTTGTGCCTGGCCATCAACTACGGTGCGCGGCAGGAAATTGTTGATGCCGTGCGTGATATCGCCGGCGCCGCGGCCTCCGGAAAGCTCGATCCGGAATCCATCGATGAACAAGCCATTTCCTCGCACCTCTACACCGCGGGAATGCCCGACCCTGATTTGCTGATTCGCACCGCGGGCGAAATGCGAGTCAGCAATTACCTGTTGTGGCAAATCAGCTACGCAGAGCTTTGGGTCACGGATCGATGCTGGCCGGAATTCCGCATCGAGGATTTGCATCAGGCGTTGCGGGATTTTGCCAGCCGCGAACGACGTTACGGCGGACTGGTCGACGATGAAGGCTCCGAGGTTCGTTCGTGCTGAAAAAGCGTCTGATTTCGGCCGCGATTGTGCTGTCAGTGATTGCGTTGCTGGTGTGGGCCGAGCTCTGGCTGGGTTCACCCGAGACGCTCGGACGCCCCGGACTTGTCCTGTTCGGATGTTGCCTGGTTGTCGGATTGATGGCGGCCAGCGAAATGCTGTATTTCAACAAGGACGTGGCCAGCCAGATTCAGCATTGGCCAGCAATGACCGGTACGGCCTTCGTCATCGTTTTGGCCTTTGTACCCGTCTGGTGGCAGGCATATCCGGCCGATTGTCCCATCGGTCACCTGGGCTGGATTCTGTACGGAGTGGTCGCCGCATTGGGACTGGCGTTGATCAGCCAGATTCTCAAGTACCAACCCGGCAATCGGGTTTTTGATAATGTCGCACGTACCGTACTGGTTCCCGCTTACGTTGGTGTATTAATCAGCTTTTGGTCGCCCATACGTGCGCTCTACGACAATGAGTGGGGCATGCTCGCGCTGTTGTCGCTGTTCGTCACGGTCAAGTTGTCAGATGTCATGGCCTTCACGATTGGCAAGTCGTTCGGCAAACATCGCCTGGCCCCGAACCTCAGTCCTGGCAAAACGGTCGAAGGACTGGTGGGCGGTTTGCTGGGTGGTTGTCTGGGTGCCGTGATCGTGTTTTACCTGTTCGCGCCCTGGCTGACCGGCACCAGCACCGCCGCACCCTGGTGGGCGGTTGTGATTTTTGGATTGGTGGTCGCCATCGTGGGCGTCGCCGGCGATTTGTCGGTCTCGCTTTTCAAACGTGAGGGCGGTGTGAAGGACTCCAGCCGCTGGTTGCCTGGGCTGGGCGGCATTATGGACATGGTCGATTCCGTGTTGCCTGCCGGGCCAGTGGTTTACGCATTCTGGGCAACCGGCAGTTTCGGTCCCGTTGTGACCTGACCATCCCGGTCAACCGGCACCAGCGATTTAGCCATTACGATCCCGCGGTCGGGTGGAGTGAAGCGAATTCGTCCCGCAGATCACCGTGCAAAACAGCTTTTTAACTTGTTTGCTGTCAGTGGTTTCCATTCGTGAGGCCATCCCATTTACGCCTCCAGGGGCTTGAATCAGGTATATTTAGTTGATGAGTTTTTTGTCTCAGGTGCGGTGTACATACGCCACCGCAACACTTAATGACCGAAGCTACAATTTCATCTATTGAGCCCCAGCTGGTGCTACCGCTGTTTGGTGCCAAAGACCAGCATCTCAATCGGCTCCGCGAACGATTCGAAGTCGATATCGTTCATCGCGACGGACAAATCCGTGTACAGGGTAACGACGACAACGTGGCCCGAGCCACCGAAGTCATCGAACAGCTGACCAACATTGTGCGTCGACGGGGCAGTTTGACACCGGCATTGTTCGATGATGCGATCGCCAGCGTGACTGGGGACGCTCCGCGCATATTGCAACCCAGCGCGATCGATGTAATGCAGTTGGGACACGAGATTCGCCCGCGAACGCCGGGCCAATCCCGTTACATTGACGCCATCCGCAACAGCGACTTGGTATTCTCCACTGGCCCGGCTGGCTGTGGCAAAACCTATTTGGCCGTGGCCATGGCGGTGGAAGCCCTCAAACACCAGACCGTTCGCAGGATTGTGCTGGTGCGACCAGCTGTCGAGGCGGGGGAAAACCTTGGTTTCCTGCCGGGTGACATGCAGGCGAAGATCAATCCGTACCTGCGGCCACTGCTTGACGCGGCCTACGAAATGATCGGTTTTGACCAGATTCAGCGTTTGGTCGAGCAGGACGTGATCGAGATCGTACCGCTGGCATATATGCGGGGCCGCACGCTAAATGAGGCCTTTATCATCCTCGATGAAGCCCAAAATACGACGGTTTCGCAGATGAAAATGTTCCTGACACGCATGGGTGAACACTCTAAAATTGTCATCTCGGGCGATCCGACCCAGGTCGACCTGCCGCGACATACGCGCAATGGATTGAAAGATGCCATGCATCGGCTGAAACATATTGATGGCGTGTCCTTCGTTGAACTGACGGTGGCTGACATTGTTCGTCATCGGCTGGTTCAGGACATCGTGGACGCCTACGAGCTGGATTCCGGCAAGTAACCCCTGGACACGCGGCAGACTTATGCCCAACGCAAACCCCAAACCGGCCCGCTGGACCGCGCCTTCGCCCAAAGGCCCTGTCGCAGTGATGACCGACAAACTTCGAGAGCTCGATGTTTGGATGCGGGTTTTGCTGTGTACCGTCACCGGAACGATCCTCTGGGTGGTGACCGCCGGCTGGTCCCCCAGCTTTCCCTACCGGGCCCGTCAGGCACCGCTGCACAATTTGCATGCCCGTGCCGAATTCCAGTACTACGACGCCGTGGCCACCAGTCGCGCGCGTGCTCTATCGCGACGCACCGCCCTGGTCCATTATTCCAACGATCAACGGCCCATCGATGACCTGCAAACGGCACTGATCGACCGTATCTTCCAGATCAAGGACAAGTCATACGGCGAAATCGATCCGGAACTGTGGCAAACATTCCTTGGCGAAAAATATGCGGCCGATCCAATCGTCGAAGGCTCGCCGGTCGATCCCCCCGATGATGCCGAACAGGACGAGAATCAGCAGTCACCGCAACCTGCCGAAAATGCAGAGGAAGGCAACGACCAGGCGGAAGGGGAAGGTGAAGGTGAAGCAACCGAAGAACCGCCGCCCGCACCGACTGATCCTGCTCACATCGCGTTTGACCGGTTTGCCCAGGCGATTCAGCAAGATACGTCGCTGGACGCACTGAAACTGGCCGTCGAAAACGCGTTTCT
>JBPCVB010000723.1:0-2536 GCA_051010855.1 Pirellulaceae bacterium
TAGAAGACAACCGGTTTTTGCGTCGAGGGTTCGATGGGTTCAATCTCAGTGCCGTCGACGATGCCGATCTTCAAATCTTCAATGCCGTTGTACAGTGGCAGATACAGCCGAAATTCACGCATCGAACCGGACCGCAGCGGAGCAATATTGCCGATCAGCGCAGCGTCGATTTCCTGGCTGGCAGGTTTCAAGACTGCTGCCCAGCGCCACTGGCCTTCGTCGTCTTTGGAATAAAGATCGACACCGCTAACACTGGTGGCCGGCATATGCGGCATCGCCAGTCGCGGTTCGGTTAATCGGTAGCGGACATGAATTCGGGGCGAATCCGTCTTGAACAGGACCTGTATCCCGGAGGCGTGCCGACTGAGGTTCCAGACTTGCGGCCGCACGACTTCTTCGGCCCGGGCGGGCAAGCGATCAAAGAACTTGACCGTGTCCGTGAATCCCCGGCCTTCGATGCCCAGTTCCTCGGCAGAGTGCCAGGCGAGCGCGGGTTCTTCTTGTTGTGCCTGGCTGTCGGCACAAGTGACCAGACAGCAACAGGACAGCGCGAAACAGTGCAACCACCGCGGGCAGAGTTGAAACATAGACATATCACCGTCGAATATCAGCTCACGGCGTCCAGCTTGAATTCGCCAGCTCTTTCCACGACCGTTTTGCAAACGGGGCACGTACGAACTTCTTCCGGCCCGTTCCAGAAGTCATCCATGATGCGGTGCAAGTCGCGGTCGATATGTTCGAGGCGGAATTCCGCTTCGTGTACCAGGTGCTCATCGGCGTTGCAGTACCAGCGCACATGCTCGACTGAGGGGCGAGGAAATTCCACGATCAAGCCCAGCGTTTTGTCCGGGCGTTGCGGTCGATGCGGCACGTCGCGGGGGCACAGCCACATTTCACCTTCGCGAATGACCACATCATGCGGTGCCGTTCCATCCAGCGGCCGGATACGTACTGCGATGTCGCCCTTCAGCTGGTAAAACAGCTCCTCCGTTGGATTGACATGATAATCGTTGCGAGTGTTGGGCCCCGTGGAAACAAATACGATGACATCATCCGCTTCCTTGTAGAACTGCTTGTTCATGACAGGCGGCTTGAATTCGTCTTCGTGCTCCGCGATCCACTGCATCAGGTTGAATGGTTTGGAAATAGACATAACTTCGCTCCAGCTGTTGGTTTCCTCAAATCCAATTAGAATTTCTTGCCGGAATCAAATCAACCGAAGCGACTTGATAAAGGGGAGAGTATCATGAAACCTGACCGGCGAACTGCCCTTGCCACTGCGTTATCCGGGGGAATTGCATGGGGACTGTGCGAAACGGCCCATGCCCAGGAACCGGTCGATCTGGATCGTCAGGCGGTTTTGGCAGCAGGTATGAATGAGAAAGAGGCGGAGTGCTGGAAACTGACGGCCGAAGCGGCGGGTAAGTTCTTTGAGCTTGAGGAATTGCATCCGCTGGACAATTCCGAAGTTGCCACGGCCATCCATGTGATCCAGCAAAAGCTGCTGGCCCGGCCGACCTACCGAAAATATCTCGAAGAAGCAAAACGATTGAGGCAATCTGATGACTAAATCCCGATACCTGCCCCAAACGATTTTCCGCATCCTGTTGGCGACGGGTTTCATCGTCGGGACCATGTCATTGGCATCGCCAGTGACTGCCCAGCAGACGCAGGGAGAAGGCATCGCCGACGTCCAGGCCGAACACGATCATTGGCGCGGTTCCTCCATGGGAATTCGCATCAATCGCAAAAACGACGACGTGTTTGTGGACAAGATCCACGATTACGTACACGAAGATTGCCCATTCATTGAGGGCGACCGCATCATCTCGGTCGCTGACATCGAGATTTCACCGGGGTCGCTGTCCGAAATGGGTGAGTTGTTGAGGGAAACGGATCCGGGAACCGAGCTGAAAGCGACGGTTCAGCGTGACGACGAAACCGTCGAATTGGTGGTAACGACCTTTCGCAAGGAACTGGTCGATATTCCCGTGATTGTAGAGCGGTTAAAGTCGAGCGCGATCATTCGCAAACGTCTGAAAGATACCGATCGGCCAGACTTCCTTGACCAGATGGCAGAACGCATGGTCAAGGCTGTACAAACGAGCCAGTCGCCACGCCAGGCGGCCGAGGCTATCAATGCCATTATTGATGAAATCGATGTTTCTCACACTTCGATCCTGCCTCGGCAATCGTTTAGTCAACTAACCGGTGGGGTATCCGGCGACCTCGGAGTGACGTTGCAACGGCATGAGATCGAAGGAAAGCCGCGTTACTTTGTGATTGATCGCATGCCCGGGTCACCCATTTATGACTCGAAAATTGTGCTTGGTGACGAAATCGTCTCAATCAATGGAATGGCAATCGATCAGTCTCGCCGGTTGATTCTTGCCGGTCAGGAACATCGTCGTCATTTGTTTTTTGTCCAGGTCGATCCGGATGAAGAGATCGAGGTCGAGTATCGGCGAAGGCAAAACTCCCAACTGCAAAACGTTGTGTTGCAGGCACGTGAGGCCATACCGGCCGAAGACGTCAT
>JBPCVB010000724.1:0-4851 GCA_051010855.1 Pirellulaceae bacterium
CAATGATGGAGCGGAGGAAATCGAATGGCTGGCCCGTCGCGCGATCCTGCTGGATGATGTCGCCGGCGAATGGCAAATGCGATTTACGATTCCCGATGGGCAGTTGGTCGAGCCCGCATTCACCCTAAGCAAAAACAGTCGTGGCAAGGCCGCGGTTGAGTTTGACGTTGGCCAGGAAGATTCCGAAGACGAAGAAGTCAGCGATGTCACTTTCGACAATGGCCGGCTCGGTTTCACCCTGGAACTGGTTTGGCAAGGTCAGGACATTCGTGTCGACTACGAGCTGGACCTGAATGGTGACGATCTAAGCGGCCTGATGTTCGTAGAAATCCAGGGCGGCGATGGCGGCGAAATCGAAGTCGAAGGAGAACGAATTAAGTAGGCTGCAGGATGTAGGCTGTAGCGAAAGTCGCCAGACTTCCGACCGCATTGGCCAAATTACTACAAGGCCCGTTGCCTGATTGGCGACGGGTTTTTTGTTGCGCGTATTTTTGCTTTCAAATTCCACAGGCTGCACGCCGCACCGAATTGTGAATAATGAAAAGGTACAAGTTGAATTGTGAAAGTGGACGGGCGATGTACAGACACCATTGGCGGATCGGGTTGTTGCTGATATTGTCCAGCTGGCTGCTGGTTGATGCGGCGCGTGCGCAACAGGAACTTTACTACCCCGACGACTGGGGGACCTGGGCGACACGTACGCCCGGGGAAGCCGGATTCGACGCGGACAAATTGGCCGCTGCCGTGCAATTTGCCAAGGACAACGCCAACACGGATTCGCGTGATCTGGCGGCCGTGATTACGGAAAGCTTCTCGCGCGAACCCCATTTCTCCCTGATCGGACCCACCAGGGACCGCGGTGACGCCAGCGGGCTTATTCTGCGCGGCGGGTATATCGTCGCCGAATGGGGTGATACTGCCCGTGTCGATATGACATTCAGTGTGACCAAAAGTTATTTGTCGACTGTTGCAGGCTTGGCACTCGATCAGGGTTTGATTCGTGATGTCCGTGATCCAGTGCGGCTTTACGTTCGCGACGGCACATTTGACAACGAGCACAATCGCGATATCACGTGGCACCACTTGTTGAATCAGACCTCCGACTGGACGGGCGAGCTGTGGGGCAAACCGGACTGGGCCGATCGCCCTGAAACAGACGACCCGGAAAACCGCGAGTTGAAAACACCGGGTAGTTCGTTCCAGTACAACGACGTGCGGGTTCATCTGCTGGCTTACTGCTTGACTCACGTCTTTCGACGGCCGTTGCCGGTCGTGTTACGCGAACAGATCATGGACCCAATTGGCGCTTCGCCAAGCTGGCGTTGGCATGGCTACGAGAATTCGTGGATATCGATCGACGGACAGAAGATTCAATCGGTCAGTGGCGGCGGTCACTGGGGTGGCGGCATGTTCATTTGTTCCCGCGACCATGCGCGATTCGGTCTGCTGTTCCAGCGCGGAGGTCGCTGGGACGATCGTCAGCTGATTTCGCCGGAGTGGATAGAGGCCTTGCGCCAGCCAACTGACGTTCGTAAGGATTACGGCTACATGTGGTGGCTGAACACGGACCAGGCGAGAGTAGCTGCAGCACCCGCCAACAGCTTTACGGCTGCTGGCTTCGGTGGCAATTACATTTATGTCGATCAGGACAACGACATCACCATGGTGCTGCGCTGGACACCCGATTTGCCAGGCGTTATTGAGCGAGTCCTGGACGCGCTGGAATCTGCTCCGAGCCGTTAATCAGGTCCATCGGCCATTAGCAGTTCGTTGGCGATTAACAAGTCACGAACGTCGCGTATATTTTTCTCGCTTTGACAAACGATCAATCGTCCATCGAGACACTGGATGCGACCGTAACCACCATTGTCTTCCCACGAGTCAGGATCGACCAAATAGGTGATCACATCCATCAACCTTTCTTCCTTGATTTGCGAATCGAAAACAGGGAAGACTTCGCGAGCCATATGGTCGTCGATATCGTCGCTTGAAATAACCAGCACAATCCCATCATCGATGTGGTAGGTGCAATCGTAATCGTCCAGCATGATGTTGAGGATCGAGCTGGCCCGTACATCGACCAATTTCAAGGTAATCAGTGAGTCCGCGCCGAGATTACCATGTTCGGCACTGTAGTGCAGCAAGAACTGCAGACCCAGCTTTTCGCCGAGATCTTTGGCAACGTTGCCCATTTCGGTTTCGGAGTAGTCAACAGAAATGAGTTGTTCAAGTGCCTGTCGGGTCTCGCGATTATTTTCGTGAATCGGGATCGAGAATTCCGAGACCTGGGCGTGAGCAATCTGGCTGCTCAAAAGGACGGTTAACGCGAAGCAAATCGCGGTCTGGAGAGAATGACGCATGGAAAGCTCCTGCACTTCAATGTGCGTGGAATTTCTGCGCCTTGCCGGTGGGAATTATAGTCCCGGCCATCAGACGAAAAAGGCGAATTCACCGTTGTTTTTTCAGATCGCGAACGAGTGACGCAAAACAATACGCGATTGTGTTTTTTTGCCGCAAGCAGTGGGAGTTTTTGCGCGTGCCCGAGATCGGCGAAGCCATTGTCGGGCGGGGATCAGCACATCTGTCCCAGATCGTACCGCGAGGGGAAAAATCTCGGCTTTCGCGACGTTGACATGCCTGGCTCGTAGCGAAACGACTGCGGTCCGATTAGTCTTGAGATTCCTCTGACATCCTGTTTACAGCGTTACGACTCCGGATCAAATGAAACACGTCATCCACAAGACTCACGTTATTGTTCGCATCTGCCTGCCATGTTTATTCACGATCGCTCTGGGACTGGTTACCGCTTCGTCATTGCGTGCCCAGGACCCGGAAGATAAACGCCAGCTGGAACACGAGGACTACGCGATCTGGAATACGATCCGCGGCCAGAATATTTCCAATGACGGTAAATGGATCAGCTATTCCGTTGTTCCTGGCGACGGTGATGCGACGCTGAAAATACGAGAGGTCGCTTCCGACCGCGAATACTCGGTGCTGCGTGGCAGCGGTGCGAGATTCAGTTTCGACAGCGGGTTCGTGGTATACACGATCGAACCCGATCCCGAGTTGATCAAACAACTCCGCAAGGAGAAGAAGCCTGATACTGAATTGCCCAAACCGAAACTGGAAATTCTCAATCTGGAAACCGGGAAACACGTCACCATTCCCCGCGTTCGAGGATTCTCGATGCCGGCCGAAGCTGCTGGCTGGGTAGCGTTCCGCCTGATTGAGGACGCCGAAGAGGAAACCGTCAAGGAATCCAAATCGGAACTAACCGAAACCTACGAGATCACACCCGAAGGCGTCCGACGTCAGCAGGAACCGAAGATCAAACCGAAAGCGGAGGTAGAGGAACCAGCCACGGGTGAAGAAGAGGAACAGGAGAAGGAAGAAGAGGAAGCCGGGGAAGAAACGCCAGAGGAAGGCAAGAAGAAGGAAAAGAAAGAGGAAAAGGAAAAAGACAACGGCACGACATTGGTGCTGCGCAACCTCAATACGCACGTTGAACAGCGTTTTCCGCACGTCATCAATTTTCGTTTTAGTGAAGACGGCGCTTCACTCGCCTTTGCCACGTCGGCAGAGGATGGCGAGGATGACGGAGTGCACATTGTCGATCTTGAGAAACTGGAATCGCGGCAAATCATCTCGGGACTGGGCAACTACGGACAGGTTGTGCTCAGCAAGGACGGACGGCAATTGGCTTTCTTGTCCGACCGCGACGATTACGAAGCTGACAAACCGTCGTGGACCTTGTACTTGTGGAAGCCGGGACAAAAAGAAGCCAAAAAAATTGTCGATGCCGAATCCAAAGGTATCCCCGAGAACTGGTGGCTGGCCTCCACATCGGCTCCGTTGTTCAGCGAAGACGGCAGACGCCTGTTGTTCAACACGCGGCCGAAACCTGAAAACATGGAGGACGAAGAAGAGGATGAGGACGAGGATCCAGTGGCCAAACTGGACATCTGGCACTGGCAGGATCCCTTTTTGCAACCACAGCAGCTGTTACAGGCCGAACGGGAGCGCAACCGCAGCTACCGTGCTGTTTACGATCTCGCTGGTCGCAAGGTAATCCAGATCGCGACGAAGGAAATACCGCAAGTATTTATCGATCCGCGAAATGAGGCGCGTTACGTCGTGGGAACAGCACCGGACGAATACAACAAGATGCGTTCGTGGGATGTTCAGTCCTATTCGGACTGGTACCTGATCGATCTCAAGAGCGGCGATGCCCGCTTGCTGCGTGAAATGTCACGTGGCAACCCGTCATTGTCGCCCGGCGGAAAGTACATCACATGGTGGGACGGTGAACAGCGAACCTGGTTTGCGCTGCCCACCGCGGCGCCAAGGTCGGGCGATGAGGAGTTGCAACCGGTCGATCTGGGACGGGGCGTAGGCCATCCACTGCACAACGAACTGCACGACACACCTTCACTGCCCGGACCTTATGGCACCGCCGGGTGGCTGGACGATGACGAAGCCCTGTTGGTCTACGATCGCTGGGATATCTGGCAGGTTGACCCGTCCGGCGAGGACGACCCGGTCTGCCTGACGGCGGGTCAGGGTCGAGAGGACGAAATCCGCTTTCGCTATGTTCGACTCGATCCCGAACAGCGCACTGTCGACCCCGAACAACCGCTGGTACTATCGGCGCGTGATCATGAGACCAAGGCATCGGGTTACTACCAGTGGACGGCCGCTGCCGGCGACGATGCCGATCCGGAGCTGGAACATTTGATTTCGCTGGACGAGAGCGTCGCGGGTTTGCGTAAGGCCAAAGAGTCGGACGCCGTGATGTTTACGCGATCCACATTTCAGCGTTGTCCCGACATCTGGGCCAGCACCCTGGAG
>JBPCVB010000725.1:0-3025 GCA_051010855.1 Pirellulaceae bacterium
GTGCCGGACAGTTAATCGTCCGCGGGTTTTCCCCTGACGGCAACGGCTGGCATCTGTATCTGCTAACACCATTGGAACAGTGACACTCTGCTGGTCAAAGTTCGGGCTGAAGGAGTTCACCCCTCAGCCATTTACCTCCAGGAACAAAACAGGTCTGCCCTTGCGCCCTGGTAATATTGACCCTGTCGTTGTATTCGCTGGTTTGGCGGCAGGTCCTCGTTTCTACCGCTTACATCAAAATATCGTTTTCAGGTTGAAGTGCAGGAGGCACGTCTGTTTCGCCAAGCATCTGTCGCAAGTCGATTTCGATGGTGCGACACAGGGCGGTCATGGGGACATCGTTGATAAAGTTTTCAAACGGATCTTCGCTGGAATCGCCGACATTTTCCATCGACCAGAAGATCCACGAAATAATGACTGACACGGGCACTGTCATCCAGATCATGGGAACGCCGCGACTGGCCAATTGCCCGACAATACCGAAGGGCAACAGCAGGACAAAAATAAAAACAAAGATGGCGCTGAAGTGTGCGTACTGACGGGGAAACGGTGTATTCTTGATTCGCTCGCATTTTCCCTGAAGGGTATACATCTCCGTAATCAGATCCATCATCCCCATCAATCGAAACTCTTCGGTCAGTTTGTGTTGCTCTACCACTTGCTTGAGTTCTTCGCTTTGCCAACGCAAAAGCTGTGTTGCCGAGTTGGCTTGAGAACAAATGATGTCCTGCTCTTCCGTCGATAGTAGCTCGCTGATCTGTTTACGCATGGCTTCGACATCCGTTTCCTGCATGAATTTTTTAGCCGCGCGTTTGGGAACAAATGACCATGCGGTTTGTCTGCGCAGTTGATAGCGGAGAGCTTGCAACCACGCGATGTGCCGATAGATCATCGAACGATGGATTTGTTTGACATCGGATTCGTCAACAGGCTCGGGTGCATGGTGGCTGGAAATGAAACTGATCACCTGGTTTGCCCAGCTTCGACTGACGTTGACGATTCCGCCCCAGATTTTTCGCGCTTCCCAAAATCGATCATACGCCTGGCTATTTTTGAATCCGACATAGAATGCGACCGCAATACCAATAGTCCCCAGCGGAGCAATGGGCAGGCTGCAATCAAAGCCGTACTCTGCCAACCACAAAAAGCAAAGTACAACCAACGCCGACCAAACACCGGAGACCAATACAATCCACCAAGCGAATTGGGCAAGTAGTCCCAATCGAACTGACCGGCGCGTATACATTCCTGCTCCATGAAATGACGTAGGTTAGGGATTTATCACGCGTCATGTTGTCCCCGTCTACCAGTATTAATCAAGACCAACCGTTCCAAACAGAAGAAGTAAGCAAGCACGAGGGCAACAGGATATTGCCATGCGGACGAATTGACGCGCCAAATGCACTGAGTCTGGATACTTGTGTCGCCAAGAAACTCACGTCGTTGCCCCCGGTTGGTTTTCCCCCGGTGCATGGTTGACGATGCGAGCCGGTGCCACGTCTGGCTTGCCCGGCAGTGTTTGTTCCAGGGCTGTTTTGCGTGCTAATCAGTTTGGCAACGGCTCAACCGAACCGGCTGCCGTCGACGTCCCCAGTTGCCGGGAATTGCCTCGAACCGGCCGGATAATCTGGAGTTGCACGTCGGGCAATGTAGTTCCTCGGTCAAGTTCCATTTTGTTAGTTGATACCAGTCGCGTCCGATCAACAGCTGATCGCAGTGGTGACAGTACGTACTGTCACAAGCGGGATCGTGAACGTTACCGACGTATGCGTACCGGACCCCGTTTTTCATGGCGATATCTCTTGCCCTCCGCAAGGTCGCGGGAGAAGTCCGAGGATAATCAAGCATGCGAAAGTCTGGATGAAATGCGGAAAAGTGCATGGGTACATCGTCACCCAGGTTTTCAAGGACCCAATTTGTCATCTTGTCCAGTTCGCCATCGGAGTCGTTCAGTCCCGGGATCACCACTGTCGTCAGTTCGAACCAGACGTCGGTTTCGTGTTTCAGATAGACCAGCGTGTCCAGCACCGGCTCCAGCCGGGCGGCACAGACTTTTTTGTAGAACTCGTGACTAAACGCTTTCAAGTCAATATTGGCCGCATCGATATCGCGATAAAACTCGGCTCGCGGTTCAGGGCAAACCATCCCCGCCGTCACGGCCACCGTCTTGATGGAACGCTCGCGGCAGGCAGCTGCAACGTCAATCGCGTATTCGTGAAAGATCACGGGGTCGTTGTAGGTAAAAGCCACACTGCGGCAGCCCAGTACTTCGGCTGCCCGGGCAATGGTGTCCGGTTCGGCTTCGTCGCTCAACGTGTCGATCTCGCGTGACTTGCTGATATCCCAGTTCTGACAGAACTTGCACCCGAGGTTGCAACCAGCAGTCCCAAAAGAAAGTACAGGCGTACCGGGCAGGAAGTGATACAAGGGTTTCTTTTCGATCGGATCAATGCAGTATCCGCTGGAGCGACCCCAGGTGGTTAACACGATCTGGTCATTCTGTCGGGCCCGCACAAAACAGAATCCCCGCTGGCCTTCATGCAACTTGCAAAAACGCGGGCACAAATCGCATTGCACTCGACCGTCATCCAGCCGGTGCCAGTACTTTGTATCAACCGTCCAGCGTGAATCGCCGTGTTGAAGCGTCGGCAAGGATTCGTCAGCCATGCGTTGTACCCTAGAATGGGAAGGGGTGCCTGGTCATCCTCTCGGGAGGGCGTTTGTCTTGAACATTATTCGGCGACCAGCAGTAGCGGGAAAGTTCTATTCGCAGGACCCACGTCAGCTGGAATCTGACGTACGGCGGATGTTGGACGGTGCCGGGGTTGTGGACTGTCAGCCAAAGATTCTGATCGTACCTCATGCCGGCTACACTTATTCCGGAACGGTCGCTGCATCAGCGTTTGCTTCATTGGGTTCATTGCGACACACGATTGGCCGCGTCGTAATCCTGGGAACCTGCCACACGCGCGGCGATCCGCTCATTTTCGCAACCAATGCGCGCTGCTTTGACACACCACTTGGT
>JBPCVB010000726.1:0-7239 GCA_051010855.1 Pirellulaceae bacterium
CTTCGATGTGTAGTAAATGTCCCGCAGTAACTTCAGTCGAGACACGTTCATACTGATGTTGCGTCCGCCAATTGCCGCCGGCTCGGCGTCGCCAGGATCGGATGCCGACCACTGGGGCGTCACCTCACCCGTACGTGTAAATTCGGCGCCCGGAATATCGACGGACCGTCCATCGACCCACAAAAACAGCTTGTCATCGGCATTGGCAAACAGAATGACATGCTTGCCGCTGCCGCGAATGGCAGTTTGTGCCTGGGGTTCGCCGTTAAAGGTCACGGCGGGGTCGCTGGCCGCAAATTTGGCCGCACCCGACGCAACATCAATCGTGCAGGAAAACCGGACACCGCCTTCGACCACTTCCAGTATCAGTGTGCCACTGTCCGATTGCATGTCGACATGGGCCTCGACCGCCAAATCACCAACCCAGTGCATCCCGCTGCGATTGGTGAATCGCAACATCAACTTGGGCATCGAATCGTTGTAGGCATAGTGGTCGGTAATCAGTTCGCCTGGCGGGACTTCGCCCGACATGCGTGTCGGCAATTCGCCGTCCTCGATGTCTTCCCATTCATTCTTGCGCGGTTGCAGGTGGCGGTACCGCAACCAGCGGAGGTCGTCTGAGTCATTTTCCAATGTGAACATGACCGGATCGAGACTGACTTGCCAGTCCGCAGGAGAGTCCGTGCGATTCCACTGATTCCAGCGGCTGGGCCAGCCAGCTTCGATCAGTTCTTCGGCAATATGGTTGGTGTCATCGACCAACTGCAGCATGGCTTTCAGCTTGCGTGGCGACTTTCGAGCTATTTGACGCTCGTTGTAGCTACCCGTCAGTCGGTTCCACGTGTGGATGTCACCGTATTCAATCAGTAGCCCTTCGTTCGGCAAACCAATCAGGCGTTTGATAAAGTTTTGTTTGCCGTTGTTCGGATACTTAAAGACGATGACGTCGTATCGCTCGGGATCGCCAAAATCATAGGCAAACTTGTTCACCAGAATCCGGTCCCCTGAGAACTCGCGATGATCCCTGCGTTCATGACGCCGCAACAACAACGGGTACTGGCAAATCGGACAAGCGCATTTCTCGACGGGCACAATGTTCTCACTGCGATCGCGTGCCACGCCGCTCCGATATTGATACTTGCACTTGGGGCATTGCACATCGACATGCAATCCCTGCAAGTCAGGTGCCATCGAGCCAGTAGGAATAATGAACGCTTCGGCTTCAAAAAAACGAAACAGCAGAGCCAGCAATATTGCGATCAGCACGGATTCGACGGTCTCGCGGACGCCTGGACTGCGGATCCACGTGCCGATCGGGGTGGGCTCCATATAGGTATCGCCCTCGGGGAAGTTCCTTTTGACCATGCTGATCCGTTGGTGATCCTGAATGCAATAAAACGAGTTCGTCGAGCGGATCGCTGATTATAGAGGCAATTCCCGACGGGAAACACACCAAACAGCGTTGCCCGATGGCGGCACGCTGTGGTCCCAGTGCTTACCACGGACTGACCCGCGTCGGTTTCAGGCAGGCTGCCAAAGGGTGCCAAAATTCCACTTGCCAGGATAGAATTCGCGGGTCTTTTTCCGCCGCCGGCCCATCCCGCGTCAGCGAATCAGGTTACTAAATGCAAGCGAAAGTTGTTGAGCACGCTCTGGCCCAGCACCATCTGTCGATCGTGCGTGACCGGCAGTCGTCGCCTCCCCAGTTCCGTCATTCCCTGACGCAACTGTCGATGCTGGTGGCCTGCGAAGCGACAGCGCATCTTGAATTGCACGAAGTGCGCGTGCAAACGCCATTGACCACCACGGTGACCCATCGACTGGCCAAAAGTATCGGACTGGTACCGATCTTGCGCGCGGGCATCGTCATGGTCGACCCGGTGTTGCAACTTATCCCTGAAGCGGAGGTTTGGCACCTTGGACTATATCGCGATGAGTCGACCGCTCGCCCGGTTCCCTACTACAACAAATTACCCGCCGGCAGCCCTGTCGACATCGCCCTGGTACTTGACCCGATGCTGGCCACTGGCGGATCGGCATGCATGGCCCTGGAATCCATGCAATCATGGGGAGCCGGTCAGACCGTTTTGATTTCCGTCATTGCAGCCCCGGAAGGCATCGAACGGGTCACAATGCAATACCCCGGTACCCCGATCTATACATGTGCCGTTGACGAAAAACTGGACGATAACAAGTTCATTGTCCCGGGGCTGGGCGATGCGGGCGATCGTGTGTTCAACACGTTATAACGATAACATCGCAAGCTCCCGGTTTTGCCAATTTGGCGTCGGACCCAGGCGATCAAGGATGGAAATGAGCGGCAATCCAATGAAACTGGAATAACGCCCCGGCGACTACGGCCGACCGTCGATACTCGCCAATACCAACCGTCCCCGGCACTGTTGTACGCCTCTCGATTACCAATGTCCCGAATTCGAGTCACCTGTGTTCACTGCGACCAGTTGATGGAAGTGCGCAGTGAGGACACCAATCGTGAACTCCGTTGTGTCCGGTGCCGAAAGACGTTTCGCTTGCCGCCAGCCAGTGACGCAAATCCTGATGCGGGCGAAGATGTCCAGGGCGTGATTGCCATACCGTGCCAGGAATGCGGAGAGACATTTGGCATACGCAAGTCGATGCAGGGCAAATTGGTGGCTTGCCCCGTGTGCAAGGCGGCCCAATTGGCTGATTCCGGTGGCCGAAGCGCCGCCTCGCCCGAAACGAAATCGGCCGGCCCACGAAAGAAAACCACGTCACCTTCCAGCAAGCAGCCAGACAAGCCTGCCAAGCCTGATGCGCCTGTAAGAAAAAAGAAGTCGACAAGTATCCAGGAATTGTTACCTCCCAGGTACAACGTTCCCGCCGACGTGGAAGCCCAGGTCATGGATGAGTTGTCTGCAGAGGGATCGAAAGGCCTGGCGTTGGGAATCGATACGGAACGCACTCGTATTCGCAGTGGCGGACAGGCGGTCGATGTGCGCTCGCTGTCACGAGAAGAGAAGAGTCGTCGCAAACGTATCCGTGTTGGCATCGTTTACGCAATCAGCATTCTGATCCTCGTTGCGTTGTTCGTGTTTTTGCTGACACAAACCGGCACAGGTGATTAGGCGGGAAACGCATGGCTCGCCACTCCACCAGCAAGTTGTACGTCAATCTCAGTGCGTCACAAACACGCAAGCGGCTAAAGTCCCACGGATTCGGGGTGCGCCGAGTTGAAGCGGTGGATCGAAACCAGGCGGTTGTTTTTCACACTGCGACTGGACAGCATTTGCGGGAACTGGAATCACTATTTGTGGATGTGACGACTTCGTCGCAGCACCTGGATGTTCCTGTCGAGAATCTGAGGAATCTGGGGCCAGCCAGCGCGGCGTGGTTGCAGGAAGTCGGTGTCCTGACCAGATCTGACTTGCGTCGAATGGGGCCGGTAGCCGCCTTTCAACTGGTTCGTCAACGATTTCCGAATGCGTCCCTGAATCTGCTGTGGGCTTTGGCAGCCGCCCTTCAAGACAAGGACTGGCGGGAACTTGCAGACAGCGAGAAAGATCAGTTGCGCGTTGAACTCGGAACCGACGACGGTTGATCCACACGCATCGTTCCAGGTCTAAACTGCTGAGGACGAGTCTTCCGCGTCACCTTTCGTAGCAGTCGGCGGCTTGTTCGCGTCCTGCTCTTTCGCTTCGTATTCATCCATCAGCATTGACGGACACACTTCCTGTTCACCGCACTGATGACAGACGACTCGCACCAAATCGGTGGCACCGATCTTCAATTCATGTTTTTGACAGAGCTCATACAGCTGTCGCAAATGAACACATGTCATGGCTGGCCTCGTGGTGGGGACTGAGCTGAGTGATGTCCTGGAATTATACGCTCTCAGGGGATGCCTGTTGAACCGGTTCGGACCAGGCCCGTCACGCATTGTTGCCGGACTGAACCAGTTGCAATCCCGTGTCCAGCGCCTCACGCGGACTGCGGGCATATGCATCCGCGCCCGTTTGTTTCCACAATTCGGGAGCGGCACTCAAGGCACTGCCGCCGACGATGATCTTGCAAGGTTGTCCGAGTTGCCGGATTGCCTGTACGGTTTCTCTCAGGGCCTGTAGTTGAGTGCTTATCGCTGCCGACAGCAATGCCAGCGATGCCGAAAATGTCGCCACGGCCTGGGCGATTTCCTGTGGCGGCAGGTTACCCCCCAGGCAAACGGTCCGCCATCCTGCCATTTCAAAAAAGTCAGACACCACGCGGACGCCCAGGTCGTGCGTGTTGCCTGCCACAGCAGCCGACAGAACTGTCAGGCCGTTGGCCGGTTGCCGTTCTGCCTGGAATGAGAGAATCGATAGCACCTGTTTGGTGGTGGATGTTACGAGATGCTCCTCAGCAATACTCACTTCGGCCTTGTGCCACATGCTGCCGATTTCACCTTGCGCGGTCATCAGTGCCCGATAGACTTCTTCCAGCGGTATCCCGCCGTCCCGCGCGTCAAGCATGATCTGGATTGCCTGTCGCGTATCGGCCTCCAGCGCCCGTTCGAGGTAGCTTAATGCCAGCCGCGAAACTTCATTGGTAGCTTCCAGGTCCAGGTGGACAGGCCGGTCTTCCTCAAATGATTCGACCGCCGCAGCAAGGTATTGGCCGGGGACGTCGCGATTGGCTTCGGGCAGCTCTTCATCGAGCGTTTCCGCCAGACAGGCCAGGCTTTCGCGTAGCATTTCGTCGGGTACCTGCCGGGCTGCAAAGGCAGCTCGCGACCAGCGGACCTGCGATACGAACAACTCGATCGACTCTTCCGAAATGGCTGCCGACAACTCCTCCAGTCGCTGCCCCAGGTGGTCTTTCCAGTGATTGAAAGCGGCGTCGCCCAATTGCAGTTTCGCCGCCGGCATTTTCTCCAGCAAACGATTACTGGCATACGCCGCGTAGGCAGACGCACTGACCGAAAGTAGCGTCGCGGCCATCGGGTCACTGAGCTTGGTCATTGGCGTATTTGCTCATTTACTGATTCAACAATAAATCTTACGCGTCACAATGCATGCCGGTTACGCCGTCACTCCGGTTTCGATTTGCTGGCCAAGAGCATAAATCTCACTGACATCCAGCACCTGGTCATTTGAATTGAACAGCGACTGGATGGCGCGCCGATGAATTTTCATCTTTAAGCCACCGACGCCGATGGCTCCATACAGTATCCGGCCGTTCACCTCGTCTCCGCTTGCGGTCGGTTCAATTCCTTGCACACCGACAGGCGGGACCGCGTTCAGGTCGAGCACAACGCGAATGGATGAATGAGCGTCCAGCTGCCTCTGCTTAACCAGTTCTACGCCCGCTGCCCCTGCCGCCAGCACAGCATCGCATCCATCGAGAATAGCGTCCATTTCCCGGGGGTTGTCGGTCTGAAAAGGAATCACTTGCCAGGTATCGTCGACCTTGTGGATTTCCCCACAAAGCGCTTCGGCGCGACTGAGACTGCGCGAGGCAACTCGAACGCAAGCGCCCTGACTGGCAAGAATCCGCGCACAGCGGCTGCCAACAGCGCCGGTAGCGGCGAGAACCGCGATGGCTTTGTCATGCACATCCAAATGTCGCTGGACGCACAGCGACGCGGCCGCGGCGGTGGTGTTGGCTCCATTGGCATCCAGCATGACGG
Source organism: Pirellulaceae bacterium (assembly GCA_051010855.1). Classification (GTDB taxonomy): domain Bacteria; phylum Planctomycetota; class Planctomycetia; order Pirellulales; family Pirellulaceae; genus CAJQPP01. The sequence continues at coordinate 5,645 of JBPCVB010000726.1, forward strand.
ACACACGAACGGGTCCGAAAAAACTGTCGACGACAGACTTGAGGATTTGCTCGCCGGTTTTGACCTGGGAACCGCCTACAAACACGGCAGTATTTTTCAGGGCACTGCCGCCCCGTGTAAACATCGCCCCATGCACCAGATCGCGCACATCGAGCGGCTCAACATCACCAAATGGCAGAAGCTGATCGACTCCAGTGTCTATCGCGACGATCGAATCAAACACACTGGGGTGCTGATCGGAATCGAGTTGAATAAGGACTTTCGCTGGACTGGTCATCGCGGCAACACAATGTCATGGGTTTACCGAGCGTAACGCAGTTATGACCACGCGTCAAAATCCGCGGAAAGGATGTTCAGCCGTTGCCTTGCCAGCCAGCATTTCACTGGCTGAAGGACTGCCGCCCATGGCATTGGCGATGGCCATTTTCGTGGCCTCGTAGTTGTATTCGTGGATTTTCTTGTCGTCGGCAGCTTCCGGATGGATAAACACGCCACAAACAACCACGAGGTCTTCGGCCTGGTCGGCGGGGATGACCCCGGCTTCGACACTATCGGCAACTGCATTGGCGACCGCCGCCTGTGCCGGGCCAAACATTTGCACGGCCTGCGTCATGCCCTTGATCGTAACCTTGGTTATCATCACAGTAGCTGGCTTGACGGCCAGATTCGGAGTCAACACGGCGAGCAGATTACTGTGCCCTTCACTTTGAGTCGCCAGTGCACTGGCAAAGGCGTGACCCACGGGGCCGTCCTTGGAACCGATGAGCAAATCAATGTGAGCAATTTCATTTCCATCGCCTGCAAGCGCTTCGCCGATAAACATGGACATGTTTGATCTCCGGTTTCGTTGTATGGTGAATATGCCGCTGGATGACAAGCTTTGCTGATTGTCAATGACGACGGTGAAGTTAACAAACCAGTTACCAAATGCAACCACCCACGCCTGATTCACGTTGACCACGGAAACGCCAACCCGATTCACGGCCATCGGTGCGTCTGCCAGAGCCCTGGCTGCCTCGATAACGGCCGCCGGTTACACCTGTCACGCCATCGACCTGTTCGCCGATTGGGACACGCGCAGGTTATGCGATGTTGAACGCGTCCCAAACATGGCATCGATCGTCCCATGCGCGGAAAAATTGCCTCGGGCGGGCCCGCTGGTCCTCGGTGGCGCGATGGAAAATCGGCTGGGCCAACTGGCGCAGGTGAAAAATGGCTTGTCGATTTGCGGCAGCGATGTGTTCACCCTCGGGAAAAGTCGTGACCCGTTTCTGGTTCACGATTGCCTTGTCGCAGCGAAACTACCTGCATTGCCAATCACTATTGAGCGGACACACATTGATGAACGTTGGTTGGTTAAGTCGCGAAAATCGGCCGGCGGCATGCAAGTCGAACAAGCTGTTCCCGGTGCCGGCAATACCGACCTCGCTGATCGATATTTTCAGGCTTGTGTTGGCGGGCTCGAATTCGGAGCGACCTTTGTGGCTGATCGGCATCGATGCTGGTATGTCGGCTCGGCCCAACAAATCTGCGAGCCATTGGGCCGCCATCAATACGTCTATCACGGCTCAGTCGGTCCCGTCGATTTGCCTGAC
>JBPCVB010000727.1:0-8713 GCA_051010855.1 Pirellulaceae bacterium
GGCTCACCTGTGCGCGCATCATAAACATGGCCACCAATATTCGGGCTGCCGTAAATCCGTCGCATCACCACCGCCAGGTTGCTGACCCAAACTTCCGCGACGGAGACCTGGTTGTCCCGGTTGTTGAACTCCGGATTGTGGCTGCAAACCAGCAGGTAGCAGCCTGATTTGACATCCACGTCAACCGGCAACTGTTCTGTCCGTTCCTTGTAATCTTCAGTCGCAGGTAGATCGACCGACCATTCCATGGCCGCACGTTGTCGCAGCAATCGTTCCATCACGTCATGTTGCAGGCGCTGGGGTGTATGGTAGTTGCCCCATTCGCTCCAGTTCGCGTAATCAAAGGGCACGAGTCGAAAATACGCCTTGTCGACATTGCGATAGGTGATGTCGACCACCGGATCCACATTCCAGTTCCGTTCGCTTTTGACGCTGGCGGACCTGCCAAGGATAGATTCGATGATGTTGTGGCATTGCTTGCCGCCAAGACTACCCGGAAACCGCGACTTGCCTTGCTCGGCGATCGCCTTGGCATTGACGTACTCGGTGTCGCTTTGCAGGGAACTGGCCAATCGTGCCAGCGCCATACTGCTTAACTGGTGGGTGACATGTTGATCGGCGTACCGTTGCAGGGCGGCGCGATAGCGACTTTTTGCTTCGCTGCCAGTGGCCACCCGGTCGCCGAAAGACAGGCGGCTGAGATCGGCGTCCAGCCAGGCAGTCCGATCATCGTCATCGGCGTGAAAACGGAGTAGTTCCTGATAAAGTCCTACGGCCCGCAACAGGAATGAATCGTCATCGTCGGTAGGAGGTTCCCAGGCAAGGAACTCCTCGGAGGTGGCAAAGACCGGGCTGTCGCCGGAAACGCGAAAAGCGCCTTGCTGGCGAATGAACTGCTCGTCCAGCGAATAAAAACCAAGTGCCTCGAAGGCGATAAAATCAAACAGGGTAGGGCGGTGCGCGTCGGACACCGTGCCCTTCATGATCAATTCATCGTAGGTTGCGATGGGAATTTGTTTGAGCTGGTCCGCGTCGGCGAGCGCTTCGGTAAAGTTGCGATCAACTTCGTTCAGGATGCGGGCCAGGTCCCACGTCTCAAAGTCTTCGCTGGGCACGACCGCCGTTTGTGAGCGCTGCATGAAGCGCCACTGGTTTTGCATGTAATAGGTGTAAAACCACTCGGCCAACAGGGTCTTCATCACCGGCCGCATTTGTTCGGGTGCTTCAGGGATCGCGGCCTGCATCTGCCGGATGACGTAGGGCATCACAGGCTGGTCAATCTGGCCTTCCAGCAAGAATCGCTGGCATAGAGCGTGAGTCGCTTCCGGCCACTCCTGGTCTTCGGCGGCTCCGTCGTAGATTAGCTTGAGTTTGTCGATGGCGGACCGTGGACGACCTTCGCTGATGTCCTTTTCCACCTGTTTCCACAGCTTGTCCCGCTCTTCATCTTCGGGGACCCGATTTTCGTTCAAGGTGACGATGCCTCCGGTGACAAGAAAGGCCAAAGCCGTGGCCAAAATGGCCCATCTAAACAAGCGAATCATGCTGGGAACCTCGCGGGAAACACTGTGATGCCGCCGTGGCGGCAATCAGGAAACGACAGACCGGTTCGCATCGCTATCGGACACGATCCGCGGCTTGGACGCAAGCTGCCGGGGGCAAGTTCCGATGGCGCGCCGGAATGCCGGTTTGCCGCCACAAAAACCTGTCAACCAGCACATGTAAACTGTATAATCGAAGCACGGTAAAGAGCTGCGGGAGAGTTCTGGAGTCCGACCTGTGGTCGGTCAAGCAGACGCCGAAGGCGCAATCGTTCGCCCGGAACCGCTCAGGCACCCCGGACCGCAGCCCAACAGACCGTCTCTGGAGAGTGATGTCCGCCAATCCATTTGGCGCAGGCATCCACCGAAGGGGTAAGGCCCTGCCGGCTATGACAGCTTGCAGCGCGGGCCGAGATCTCTCAGGTACACGGACAGAGGGGCGATCAAAATGCTGGGTCATTTGATCCATTGCGGTGGTCGTTTCGTTTTGTCCTGCTTTCAATCCAAACCAAGGAATCTCCCATGTCCGTTTCGCTTTCGCCGTTTGTGGCACGACACATCGGTCCTCGTGAAGAAGATGTGCAAAAGATGTTGTCGGCACTGGGATACAATTCGCTCGATGAATTGACACAGGCTGTCGTACCGCCGGGGATTCTGGACGAGTCGCCGCTGGATATCCTGCCGGGATTGGGTGAGCAAGAGGCATTGGAGGAACTGAGCGAGCTGGCCGAACAAAACATCGTGCTGAAGACTTGCATCGGGCAGGGCTATTACGGCACGCACACACCGAAGGTCCTGCAACGCAACGTGCTGGAGAATCCGGCGTGGTACACGGCGTACACTCCTTATCAACCCGAGATCTCTCAAGGACGGCTGGAGGTCCTGTTTTACTTCCAGACCATGGTCGCCGAACTGACCGGACTGGATATTGCCAACGCTTCGCTGCTGGACGAAGCCACGGCTGCGGCTGAAGCCATGACGCTATGCCATCGCAGTGTGAAAGGCAAATCACATCGATTCCTGGTCTCGATTTTGTGCCACCCGCAAACAATTGAGATTATTCAAACCCGCGCCGAACCGATGGGCATTGAAATCGTTCTGTTCGACGAGACGGTGGCAATAACCGACTGGAAAGATGTGTTCGGTGTCATCGTGCAGTACCCGGCAACCGACGGTTCCATTCGTGACTACTCGTCACTGATCGAGACGGCACACGAAAACAAGGCACTGGTCGTCATGGCGACGGACTTGCTGGCCCTGTTGCTGCTAAAGAGCCCCGGCGAATTTGGCGCCGACATTGCGATCGGTAACTCGCAGCGATTTGGCGTGCCTTTGGGAATGGGAGGGCCGCACGCTGCCTTTATGGCGACCCGCGATGCGTGGAAACGCACAATGCCCGGCCGATTGGTAGGACAGTCGATCGATTCGCACGGCAAACCGGCTTATCGACTGGCGTTGCAAACACGCGAACAGCATATCCGACGCGAGAAGGCCACGTCGAATATCTGCACCGCTCAGGCGCTGCTGGCCATTATGTCGACGCTGTACGCCTGTTATCACGGGCCGCAGGGATTGCGTGAAATTGCCAGCCGGGTGCATATCCTGACCTGCAAACTTGCCGACGCATTGCGTGCCGCTGGCCAATCGATCACCAGCAACCAGTTCTTTGACACCGTGACCATTGATGTTGGTGGACGGGTCGACGAAGTGATGCAGAAGGCTGTCGACGCCGGATTCAACTTGCGACGTTGCAGCGATTCGCACGTTGGTATTTCGCTGGACGAAACGACAACCGAGGAAGATGTAGCAGCATTGGCCGAATTGTTCGACGCCACAGCCGATCAAACTCCGGCCGCACTATCCATCCAGGACACCATGCTGCGTCGCGACACTGTGATGACACAGGACGTGTTCCACCAATACCACAGCGAAACGGAAATGATGCGGTACCTGCGTCGGCTGTCCGAAATGGACATCGCGCTGGACCGCGCCATGATCCCGCTGGGCTCATGCACCATGAAGCTGAATGCGGCGGCCGAGTTGACACCGATCACGTGGCCAGAATTCAACTCGATTCATCCTTTTGCGCCGGCCGATCAATGGCAAGGTTACCGCACGATGATTGACCAGCTGGAACAGATGCTGTGCGCGTGCACCGGATATGACTCGATTTCGCTGCAGCCCAACGCCGGCTCGCAAGGCGAATACGCGGGCCTGTTGGCCATCAAGCGGTATCACGAATCACGAGGCGACATGAATCGCAACGTGTGCCTGATTCCCAGCAGCGCTCACGGCACGAATCCGGCCAGCGCCCAAATGGCCAATCTGAAAGTCGTTGTCGTCAAGTGTGACGAAGAAGGTAACGTCGACTTGACTGACCTGGACGCGAAGATCGCGGCCAACCAGGACAAGGTGGCGGCCATCATGATTACCTACCCCTCAACGCACGGTGTATTCGAGGAAGAAGTGACCGCCGTGTGCGACAAGGTGCACGCGGCGGGCGGTCAGGTGTACATCGATGGAGCGAACCTGAATGCCCTGGTTGGCGTAGCCAAACCGGGCAAATTTGGCGGTGACGTCTCGCACCTCAACCTGCACAAGACATTTTGCATTCCACACGGTGGCGGCGGACCGGGTGTGGGACCGATTGGCGTCCGTGCCCACCTGGCCGAATTCCTGCCGACCGATGGAGTGAATTCCGAACGCATGGGCCCTGCAGTCAGCGGCGCGCCGTTTGGCAGTGCCAGTATCCTGCCGATCTCGTGGATGTACATTCGCATGATGGGTGCGGCCGGTATGAAGCGGGCCACGCAAATTGCCATCCTGAACGCCAACTACATCGCCCATCAGCTTAAGGATAACTACGAAATCCTGTACACCGGAAACCATGGACTGGTCGCTCACGAATGCATCATCGACACGAGACCACTGGACGACAAGGACGGACACGTCACCGTCGACGACATTGCCAAGCGACTGATCGATTTCGGATTCCACGCTCCGACGATGTCGTTCCCGGTTGCTGGTACGTTAATGGTCGAGCCGACCGAGAGCGAGTCGCAGTACGAACTGGACCGTTTCTGCCGGGCCATGAACCAGATCTATCACGAGTACGAAAAGGTCAAGGCCGGACACTGGCCCGCCGACAACAACCCGCTGCACAATGCACCGCATACGCTGGATTCGATCATCGGTGACGAGACCGATCGGGCCTATTCGCGACGAGACGCGGTTTGCCCCGATCCGGATTTCGACTACAGCGTCAAATACTGGCCGCCGGTAGGACGTGTGGACAACGTGTGGGGCGATCGCAACTTGATTTGCGCATGCCCGCCCATGGAGAGTTACGAAGAGTCGGAAGTTGAGGCCGAAGCGGTTGGCGCAGGTTAACAAAAACGTCATCGAACACGTGGGTGCCATGCTCCACGCGCAGCGTGGACATGCTTCATCCAAAACCGGCAGGCATGGCCACGACGAGCGTGGCCATGGCACCCAGGTCTCCGGCGCTTGCGTCACGACCTGGATCTCGACTCGTTCTCGAAACGAATCTGGTCATCCACCATCGACTCGAACACGTCCAGCAGTTGATCAAAACCACGAGTCCCCGGTTCGATGATCCGCAGTGCAAACACGAGGGCCTCGATGGTGGAAAGGCATCCGGCGCGAGGCTGCTTGCGCACGCGGTAACGGCTGGGCGCTGCTGGATCGATGGCCAGGTGAGGTAGTTCATGCAGCCACGGATTGGCCCGGTAGATTCGCGCCGCTTGCGACCACGTGCCATCCAGCACGATCAAGTGGCTCGGATGGTGTTCGGGTGCAAGCCTGGAAACATTGATCGCATCTGTGGCAGGGTACAGGACGCTGCAGTTGTCAGGCGGGCGCATGTCGATGGTCAATTGCTGCTGGCGTCGCGCCACGTGGACCGACACGTTTTTGAATCCCAGCCGAGCGATGCGGGCGGTGCCGATGGGATGCAGCAACTCGCGATGATGTTGAAACACCAGCACGCCCGTGCGATTGTCGATGACGGGGACGCGATCGCAAATGCAAACACTGGCAGCGCGAAAACAGCGATAACATTCCTTGCGAAAAACTTCGGCCGTCGCTGAGTCCGCGCGGGAATCTTGTAATGGTGAAGGTCCGGGTGACGTTGACATATCACCATTGGACCGGATTGGGCGGTCACGGGAAATAGCGAGTACGTGATCCCGCCCGTGGATTGACGTTATAACCAGGTATCGCGGCAGAGCCTGCGGAGCGACCGTTCGGACAGGTGGCCTGTACGACGACGAACTTCCTCTCCATCACGCTCGTAGATGAACGTGGGAACGCTGCGAATCCAGTACTTGCGGACCATGGATTCATTGTGACCGGCGTCGATGCGGCGGACCCGGAATCCCTTGTTTTGCAAACCAACGACCGTTGATTCGAGCCGGGGGCTGCAGCCGCCTCACGTCGAGGCGTAGAAATACAGTAACGTCCCTTGAGGTTTCGCATTGGGATCGGGTTCGCCCACGAACTGATCAAAGTTCATCGCCAGCACGAATGCCACAGGCGCCACAAATGCGGCCACCACAATCATCACCACCATACTGTTGTTCATGGTTTCTTCCCCGTCTGAAATTGAACGAGAAAAGATAGGTCGTGATGATCGGGTCTTCAGCCAGTTTTGCCCGTCAGGTGCCGGTTCGATGCCGCTCGGCGGTCAGCCTGTGAGGATTTTGCGGGGCGGTGTTCGGCAAACACCGAATTAACAACCGAAACAATAGCCCGAAGCGCCAGCGAGGTTATCGGCGGTCCCTCGTTGGCGCTTCGGGCTATCGTGGCCAACTCGTGGATGGGCACTCAGACGCAGGTCCTTAGCCTTCTTCGGCGCACTGCTTCTTGTACGCTTCGTGATCCATCAATTTGGATAGCGAATCCTCGCCGGAAAGCTTGACCTTGGCGATCCAGCCAGCACCAAAGGCATCGTTGCCAAGGATCTCGAGGTTATCTGGCAACGAGCTATTCACCTCGATCACTTCGCCGTCCACCGGGCTGTACAGCGAACTGACTGCCTTGACCGATTCCACTTCGCCAAACTCATCGCCGGCGGAGACGTTTGCTCCGACTTCGGGCAGCTCCATGAACACCAGGTCGGTCAATTGCTCGACCGCAAAGTCGGTGATGCCGATGGTGGCGACCTTGCTGCCATTGTCTTCCGCAACATGGACCCATTCGTGCGAGGGGGCGTAAAGTAAATCTGCCTGATTCACATTAATCTCCGGTTTATCTGTAGTTAGGTCACAGGTATTGCAAATGGCCTTCTCCCTCGGGGAGAAGGTGTCCCGGCGTGCCGTGACGGATGAGGGCATACAACCCGGATCTGGACGATGTTTTGATTTGTACTTTTTGCAAAACAGGTTTGCCCTCACCCGCCCTGCGGGCATCCTCTCCCAGAGGGAGAGGGAGGTTAGTCGCGGGAATAAAACGGTAACTGGCAAACTTTGGCTGCCAGTCTTTTGCCGCGGACGTCGATCTCCAGTTCGGTTCCGACTTCCGTATGTTCGGGTTTTAGGTAGCCCATCGCAATAGGTTTTTGCAGCGTTGGTGAAAAAGTTCCACTGGTGACTTCACCGACCTGCTGGTTGCCGATGTAGATCAGGCTGTGTTCGCGAGCCGGCCGCTTGCCCTCCATTTCCAGACCAATACGTCGCAGCAAACTTTCATCCTTGCGAGCCGCGACGATCGCCCCGCGCCCGGGAAACTCCCGGTCCTTGACGTTGATGGCGAACTTTACATCTGCCTGGGCCGGGTTAATGTCTTCGCTCAGTTCATGACCGTACAGCGGCATGGCCGCTTCCAAACGCAGCGTATCCCGGGCTGCCAGACCCACCGCTGATCCGCCATCGCCGGCCGAGCGGTCGATAATGGTCTGCCAGATTTCGACGGCCTTGTCGCCCGGGACGGTCAATTCGCAACCGTCCTCGCCCGTGTATCCCGTGCGGCTGACGATTGCGGTCGTACCGCACACGTCGGTCATCATCCCATGGTAATACTTCAGTGAACTGGGCGCGGTACCGCATAGCGGGTCGACGGTTGCCAGTGCCCTGGGGCCCTGCACCGCGATCATGGCAGTCGCCGTTGTGCGGTCTTCAAAGCCCAGTTTGTCCAGGTCGCCGTGCTGCTGGAGCCAACCAAGAATCTTCTCGCGATTGCTGGCGTTGACGACCATGAAACAAAACGCCTTTCCCGATGGATCGGCCAGGTGATACACGAGTACGTCGTCGAGTACGCCGCCGTCGTCGCGAGTCATCAGCGAGTAACGGATCTTGCCTGCTTCCATGGGCCACACGCGACGTGTGGTCAGGCCGTTCAGAAATTCGCAGGCAGCCGGATCGGCAAAGTAGAAACGGCCCATGTGCGAAACATCAAACAGGCCCACGGCGTTGCGGGTCGCGTTGTGCTCGTCGATGATCGATGTGTACTGCACGGGCATGGACCAGCCGGCAAAATCGACCATGCGACCGCCATGCGATGCATGCCAGTCGTGCAAGGGAGTTTTCAAGAGTTCAGTTGTGCTGCTCATATCACTGCATCTGTTAATTCGGGACGGGAGCCGGATATTCTATCTCAACTTGCCTGGGCCAACAGACCGCCAGCATAGCGGAAAACCGGCACAATTTCCCGCTTGCAGGAGCGATTGTTGCCAAGCCTTTTCGACTGACGGCGAACCAGAGAATAGAATCAACTGTCTCAACCTGCGCCGGATTGAACCTGCGCCAGCTCGATTGAAGGAACACCATGGACAAAAACGACAAACTGGTCACGCTGACCCAGGTGGACGATGAAGCCAACGCTTCGATCATCGTGGGGGCATTGGAAAAAGCCGGCATCAAGGCGACCTGCACCGGCGTCTTCACAGCCGGATTCCGCGCCGAGGCACCCGGGTACGTGAGTGTGGTCGTTAGCGAAAAGGATTTGGTGGAAGCCCAACGTTTGCTGGACACGATCGAATTTCAGAAGAGTGACATCGATTGGTCGAAAGTTGATGTGGGGAAACCGGAAGAGTAGGGCGAGACCAGAATCACCTCTCCCTCGGGCTTCGGCCGTGAGCTCAGCCGAACGGGAGAGGTCGCCGCGTAGCGGCGGGTGAGGACAACGGTTCCCAGGCCCCCATCCGTCCTTCGGCC
>JBPCVB010000728.1:0-11575 GCA_051010855.1 Pirellulaceae bacterium
ACGTCTGAAATACGACGATTTTCCATCTTCTCGCCCGTCAGAAACCACGGACGCCGCACGGTGGGCTGGGCACGACGAAAGTGCACCAGGTTCCTGACAAAGCGTAACAAACCGGCGTTCTGATCGACCAACGACCAGTCAAACCAGCTAATCTCGTTGTCCTGACACCACGCGTTGTTATTTCCCTGCTGCGTCCGACGACATTCGTCCCCTGACAGCAACATTGGAACTCCCTGGCTTAATAACAACGTCGTCAACAGGTTCTTGATTTGGCGTACTCGTAGCGTTTCGATGTTTTCGTCGTCGGCCGGGCCCTCGTGCCCGAAGTTGTAGCTGTAGTTGTTTTGCTCGCCATCACGGTTTTCCTCGCCGTTGGCCAGGTTGCGCTTGTCGTTGTAGCTGACCAGATCGTTGAGCGGAAATCCGTCGTGTGACGTGACAAAATTGATACTGCAATAGGGCGGACGTCCGGAAGCCTGATACAAATCTGCTGACCCCGACAAACGAGTAGCCAGGGCACCTCGCAAATCGGAATCACCGCGCCAGTAACCGCGAACATTGTCGCGGAATCTGCCATTCCATTCGGCCCACCGATAATTGCCGAACGAGCCGACTTGATACGCCCCCGCGGCATCCCAAGCTTCGGCAATAATCTTTGTATCCGACAACAAGGGATCTTCGCCAATCGCTTCAATCAGTGGCGGGCTGGCCACCAGATTGCCGTCCCGATCACGACTGAGAATTGAAGCCAGATCAAAACGAAACCCGTCGACGTGGAAGTTATGCACCCAGTGACGCAAGCAGTGGAAGATCATCTCGCGAACGATCGGATGATTTCCATTGATCGTATTTCCGCACCCCGTGAAATTCTTGTAGTGGCGACCGTCTTCCTCCAGCATGTAGTAGACCGGGTTCTCCAGGCCCTTGAAGCCGAGCGTTGGTCCCAGGTGATTGCCCTCGCATGTGTGATTAAAAACCACATCCAAAATGACTTCGATCCCGGCCTGATGCAACTCCTTGACCATCTGCTTGAATTCACGCACCTGACCACCCGGAGTCGGATCCGCTGCATAGCCGCGATGCGGCGCAAAAAATGCCAACGGATCATAGCCCCAGTAGTTGTGCGGTATTGCCGGCTGGCCGTCAAAACCGGTGATCGGAAACTCGTGGACTGGCATCAACTCGACGGCCGTCACACCCAGGGACTGCAAATACGGAATCTTCTCGATGACGCCCAGATAGGTTCCCGGATGTTCAACTCCGCTGGATGGGTGCTGCGTGAATCCGCGGACGTGCATCTCGTAGATCACGGTTTCGGAAAGATCCCGTCTTAAGTGCCGATCACCTTCCCAGTCAAAATAGTCATCCACCACAACGCATTTTGGCGGGCGAGTGATGCCATCGCTGGAGCTTTGAAATTCGCCCGCCAAAGCCCGCGCGTAGGGGTCGATCAAACGACTTTGGGGTGAAAACCTCAATCCCCGATCGGGATCGTACGGCCCGTCGGCTTGCAAATGATACAGCTGTCCCGCACCAATACCGGGGACAAAGATACTCCAGATATCGCCCCAACGATCCATTTCAGGATCAAAGGTAATGACTTCAGTCGGCTCGCGATCTTCGACGGCGTCATACAGCAACAAACGCATGGCCGTGGCATGGCGACTAAATACAACAAACTGGGTGCTGTGGTCGTGCAACACCGCTCCGTAAGGGAGCGCATGCATAAACTGCAAATGCGTGTGGGTATGCGGCATGACCTGATTTTATCAGGCACCAGGCGATGACCCAATGCGGCATCGGATACGCTTCGCTTGCCCGCTACTATTTCTGTTTTTGAAGACTAAAATGTCCGATCACAATTCTGCGTGACCATCCCGATATGGCAAAAAAGAAAAATCAGTCGCGTTCCCCCGGCCGCCTTTCCTATCGCGATGCAGGCGTCGACCTGGACATCTACGGTCAGTCCATGAAGCGACTGCCCAGGCTGATGCACCAGACGTTTTCACCGCGTGTCATGCAACTGGATGGTGGCTTCGCCGGACTGTTTCAGCTGGACGGTGGCAAGGGCTGGTCCAAACGAAACTACAGGAATCCGGTTCTTGTTTCCGGCACGGACGGTGTCGGAACGAAACTGAAGATTGCGCAAATGAGCGGGCGACACGAAACGGTCGGGATCGATCTGGTCGCTATGTGCGTCAACGACGTGATCTGCTGTGGCGCCGAGCCATTATTCTTTCTCGACTACGTGGCCATGTCACATGATGATCCCGATACTCTTGAGCAAATCGTAACGGGCGTCAGTGAAGGCTGTCTGCGGGCAGGCTGCGCCTTGTTGGCCGGCGAAACCGCCATCATGCCTGACCTGTATCGCCGCGGTGAATACGATCTGGCTGGCTTCCACGTCGGTGTGGTTGAAAAGCAACGACTGATCGATGGACGAAAAATCGAATCTGGCGATGTCGTCATTGGATTGGCTTCCAGCGGCATTCATTCCAACGGTTTCAGTTTGGTACGCAAGATCGTGTTTGATGCCGCTGGGCACAAGCCTCGCGCACGGGTCAAGGAACTTGAAAATCAGCGACTTGCCGACATCCTGCTGACGCCCACCACGATTTACGCCGAGGTACTGGGCGCCATTTTGGAAAACACGCGGCGACGCGGTGCCATCCACGGCATTGCCCACATCACTGGCGGCGGCATGGCTGAAAATATTGAACGGATCCTGCCGGGCGGTGTCGACATCGTGATTGATGGCAAGTCATGGGACATTCCACCGGTATTTCCCTGGCTGAAGAAACTGGGCAACGTATCGCTGGGCGAAATGTACCGTGTTTTCAACATGGGAATCGGCATGGCCTTGATCGTCAAACCGACCCAGGCTGCGAAGATCCAGCAGATCGTTGCAGACCTTGATCTTGGCGGCTGGCAGATAGGCGTCGTCAGGAAAGGACGCGGCAAGGTGAAATTTGAGGGCCGTACTGCCGGTCGGGTGTAACCAGAGTTCTCAGCAAGCAACCCGTTATTCGGCGAGCGACTTACTACGGTTCGCGCTGTGCGGCCGCTGCCACCTGTTGCGGATCAGTCACTACGCCGGCTGCATCCAGCGCCTCTTGCACCTGATCCTGGACCTGCCCGGCGGTTATCACATTGCCGCCAAAATGAATTGGCGTGTCCAGACCGGGTGCGAATACGGCGTAATACGGAAGGGCTCCGGGCGTGTTGCCCAGTTCAGTGAGCAGTTCACTGACCCCGGGCATTTTGTCTTTGTCAGCTTTCACCGCCACCACACCGTTTTCTTCAAAGAACCGCTTTGTGCTGCGAATGTTCAAGGCGACCGCCTTGTTGGCTTTGCACGTAAATCACCAATCGGCCGTGAAGTCGATGAACACGATGTTGCCCTCGGCAACCGTTTCATCCACGAACTGGCGTGTATAGGGCTGCCAGTCGAGTTCGTGCTGCGGGATCATTGCGTAAAAGGAAACGAATCCGCCAAACGCAACCACCGCCAATGCGGCCGTCCATTTGCGCAAGCGAACCGGTCCATCCATCGTCAACGAAATGCGACCGGCCATCCAGCATGCGATGCCGAGGAACACCAAAAAGACCAGTGTAGGAATTTCAAACTTGTCAATGATCGAGTTGAAAAAGAAGACCGCAGTCGCCATCAGGATAAAACCCATGAGCTGCTTGAAGGTTTCCATCCACGGTCCAGGCTTGGGCAACCAGCTAACCAGACTCGGCTTGAAGCCAATCACGATAAATGGAGAGGCCATGCCGACTCCCAGCGCCAAAAATACCAGGAAGGTAACTATCGGTGGCTGGGCAAATGCCCACGTTACGGCTGGAATGAGTAGCGGTCCACTGCAGGGTGTGGCCAGCAATGTCGTCAGGATGCCCTTGGTAAAGGCACCCATGTAACCTTCCTGTTCTGCCTTGCCCGCTCCTGCACTTGCTGCAAAACCGGGTATGGGAATTTCCCAAACGCCAAGGAAGCTGAGTCCAAATACAAATACTACGGCAACCATGACGATGGTGAACGCCTGGCTCTCAAACAAGCCACCCCAGCCGACACGCTCGCTCCCCCAAAACAATAGCTGAGGAAACGTCGCCAACGTGGCCAGCAACATAAACACGAAGATGATGCCTGCAGCGAACACCAGATTCAGCGTCAGTACGCGACGCGGGTTCTCGCCGGCCTGTTGCACAAACGACAGCACCTTGAGTCCAATAACCGGCAGGACACACGGCATGATGTTGAGGATCAGTCCGGCGATGAAAGCGAGCCCCAGCACTGCCGGAATCGACATCCCCGCAAAAGCGCCAGCCTGTTGTTGATTTCGTTCGTATTCTTCCTGCGCGGCCGTGGCTACTTTTCCATAGTCAGTGCCATCAGGAGTGAAAAAGGCCAGTTCGTTCCTGGCCTCGACCGTCGCCGATCCAATGATCACATCGAAATTGAACTGGACAGCCTGTGGAGTCCCCGCGGCCCCGTCACTGTCCGCCTGAAAACCGATGAGTCCTGAAAAACGCTGTTTGCCTTCCTCAATATCACGTGGCAATTCTATCGGAAATTCCCACGTCACCGGCTGTCGATGAACGTCGACGGCCTCTTCACCCAATTGAATTTGTTCGGGCTCAGCTGACGAAGCGGGCAGCAACATCGTCGCGTTGTTGCGTTTTGTCAGTACAACCAGGGTCGGAGTCGTCGTGGGTGTGGGCTGTTCGGCGTGATCGAAAACGAAAACGCCTTGATCCGGCTCCAGCTGGAGCGACAGAATCAGCTCGCCGGCCGCCTGGGCGTGCGTCTTGTTGACCCAGCCGCGTACCGTCGCATGGGCGCCATCGGGCTTGTACTGGCCGGCATAGGTTGTTGCGGCGGTGGCCAATCTCGCCGTCCGGTTCTCGTTCACCTGAATACAGCGACCCATGCCGTCTTCACACACCTGCCCGGTCAACTTGACCGGGATGGCAAGTGATTTGGTGTCGACACCATCGGCAAACTTAATGGGTGCCGACCAGATAATCGTGCCGTGATGCTCTTCGCCAGGCACGCTTTCGCCGTAATCGACCAGGGAAGGATCCGAATCGGGCTGGAAACTGCCCGTGATTTCGGCATCGGTAAAGCCGCTGCCCAAACGGATTTTGGTAGGCAATGCCGGCCCGGGTTGCTGGGTTACCGAAAAGATGTGCCATTTCGGAATGACCTTCGCGATGACTTCCAGCGTGCCAGTCTGGCCGCCGTCATCCAGCAGAAATCGCGCTTCAAATGCAACTTTTTCCTGGGGCTCAGCCGCAGCCGTCGGCAAACCTTCACCCAACTCGGCAGCCATTTCCAGCTGCTGCTCGAATTCCTCAGGCGTCAGATCCTGCGCTGTTGAATGGCCCGCCAACGCGAATACACACACGAGGGCCAAAAGGTGAAGCAAGGGAAATCTGGTCATAGGTCGTTTTTTGGTATCAAGGCACCGCTGCAACAGCGCTGCCAACAAGACTATTGTCCGTTATCTTCCTTGCCTGATTTTTCTTCTTCCTCGTAGAAGCCCGCAAAGTCGATTTCAACCGGCCGATTGAAAACAGGGATGCAGCCAGAATCGTTGCAAACCTGGCCGTGGAACTTCAGATCGAAAACCACGTTCTCGAGATCAACTCCATCCGCGACCCGAATCGGGGCCATGAAAGCGACCTTGCCTTCATGGGACTCCACACGCTGGCCGAACACGGGATCCTGTTCCTCGACGTGCGGTGCCTTGTTGGCCTCAAAGCCGCGCATGAGCTCGAAATTGTCTGACTCGGCCAACTTGATTTTGGTCGGCGGCGGGTTGCCTTCCTGAGTCAGTGCATACACGTGGCTGCCAGTCGGAATCTCCAGATTGAGAATCAACCAGCCATGCCGTTGACCTTGTTCAATCTGATAAGTGCCAACAATTTTGAGTTGAGAACCGGTTTGCTGACCATTCGCCACGTCAGCCATTGCGTGCAAGGCGATCATCGAAACGAGCACGCATATCCATTGAATTCGTCTGAACATCTTGATTTCCATATTGGGCTTCTGTGTTCCTGCCGGGCGGGGAGACTAGCGAATTCTGCACGCCATTCTCAATGGCACTGTTGCAGTCAAGGCGTGCTATCACCCACGTGCCTAACTACGACATGGTATGGACGCTCCAACCAATACTAAACTTACATCGATGCCGCCAGAAAATCCATGCGACGGGCCAGCCGCTGGAGCCGTCCAAATACTGGCTCCAGAGCACCAAAATCGCGTTTTTCCACGCAAATCCATTCCAGCCAATTTACGGCAGCATTAATCGTCGTGGCATGATCCAGTACACGACATAATTCGCGATCGAGGACCGATGACGGCATCGCCTCGTCCCATGCGTTTAGTGCCCTGCTCCACTGTTCCGCATCATCACCGACAAGACTGCCGGTCAAACGCGCGACATCCGACGCCGGAGTATCTTCACGCATTGCACCATAATCGACGATTCCGGATACGATTCCCTGTTCATTAAACAACAAATGGTCGTGCCAGACATCACCCAGCACAGGCTGGATTTCTACGGGGACGCCCATCGCCCAGTTCAGTTGCCGTGAAATTGCCGGAGCCAGCAGGCGAAACACATCACAAATCGACTGTGCAAGAGGCCGTATGCCATGTGGCGCGTCGTGGGCCAGGCTGCCGGATTCGATTTGCAGAAACCGTTCGGTTACCGCACCCTGTTGCCACAGTTCGGCCATTCGCTCGCGTCGCATCATAATGCCTGGCGAGCAGCGAGATGGTCTGGCCTTGCCCCGCATCGCCTCATGGAATTGCGCAAGCGCTTGTATGCCGCCGTAAAGTTTTTTTTCGCTGGGTGATTCCCTGAAATTGGCCAGGCCCGGCATCCACGGTTCAAGCTGCCACAGGTAGCCGTTATGGGAAGTCAGGGATTGATCATTGGCATTGGGCAGCGGCACGGCAAGGAAAGAACAGCCGGAGTGATACGCTTGCTCGATCACTTCGTGAATCCAGGTCAATCTTTGCTGGCGATCAACCTGTTGACGTGGCCACCGTCGCAGGCAGAGTACTCGATCCGCATCAACAATACGCCACAGATTGGCACCACTAAAACCGCCCGCCGCCCCAAGGTCCTCGATCGCCGGGCTGGTCGATGGGATTTGATGCCGGTAAAACTGTCCGATGACGGTTCGAGCGGTATCGATGTCCACGTCCGGGTCTAGCCATGAAGATGATTATCGCGGTGATTCAGCCTACCCGGCTCCGCGCCGTCCAGGAAGCCTTGAGCAAGGTTGGCGTGACGCGGTTTACGATTTGCGATGCCCAGGAATTCACACAACGGGAGGATCGGCCACGGATTTTTCGGGGCCTTCCCAACAGCACCGATTTGCTGCGCAAGGTCACTCTGGAAATCGCCGTCAACGACGACTTTTTGCAAACAACATTGGACACGATCATTAACGTGGCGCGTACCGGCCATCGTGGCAACGATGGGGACGGAAAGGTCTTCGTGTTGCCACTTGATGAAGCGGTCCAGTTTCCCCCGGAAACGCGTGGCAAGGGAGCGATTTGAACATGGTGCTGCATTTGTCCAGTGATCTGATGCTGGTCGGCAAGGTTTCGGCCTGGGCGCGGTCCAATGAAATGGCCTATCAGAATGTGTCGACGCTCGAAAAGTTCCGCGTAGCGCTGGCCGATTCGGCAGCGGACGTTGTAATGATCGATTTGCAGTTTCGTGGACTCAATATCCCGGAATTGGCGACGGAAGTGAGAGATGCCCGTCCGCAATCGCGACTGGCAGGATACGCGCAGCACGTTATGACTGACTTGATCGACGCGGCCCAGGCAGCCAACTTTGATGTCGTCATGACACGCGGCCAGTTTGACCGACAGTTTGCGGACCTGATGCAATAGCTGACTGGAAACGCGAATTAACGCGGTTGAAGTTCGCGGTCAATCTTCGTCAAAGAAGTCAGCGATCGTGGCACGCGCGGTCATCGGGTGTTCGACAAGATCCATCATCAACTGTTCCAGTGGTTCGGGTTCCAGCCGGGCTACGTACATCAGTGCCTCGGGCATCGACTGCTCGTCGGGAATCGCATTGAGGAACAGACGCCACAGCTCGCCACCGGCCTGCATCATCCAGATCTCGTGTTCGATCTTGTCAGCTTCGTGGGTGATGTATGCCCAGGTGTTGTCATCGATTTCGTTGAATCCGTGCAGGCACACCAGTTCAGCGGTGCCTTTGGTTAATTCGTGAGCGAGCAGAGGCCACATCCACGCCCGCGCGACAACATGAAACTGGCCATTGACGCGTTTGACCCCGCCATAGCCAGCAGCGGCACTTCGCAAGATGCGACCACCACGCGTCGTCGGTGTTTGCAGCTTGCCAAATTCAACGCTGTTGGTGATCGTGCCAGTCAAGCGGTTGGCATCGATGCCCCAGATCTGGCAAGTCGCCTTGATTGCCAGTGCCTCCAATTGCCGATGCCGGTTCCGTTCCTTGAGCACCGTTCGCATCAGCAGCCAAAACGTCTGGCCGTACTGGATGCCCGGCATCGTAGAAACTCCCTTTTGCCTGGCCCGCTGCATCGTGTGCCGTTTTGCATCGCCGGCAAGTCGCGGACCGTGTTTGACGAGAAAGGGGTGACGCGCAAACGGGTGGCCGGGTTTGTGGACCGAATTCCAGAATTTCCGCGGAAAGCCTACCGCGAACACAAGATCACCCATCCACTGCGAGAGATGCACGTTGAGAGCCATCTTGTCGTACAGCCTGACCAGTCGGCGATCGATGATATCGAGCTCGTTGCGGACCAGATGATGGGCCGTCAGGTAGGTATGGGAAGCCGCGCCCTGAATAAGCAAGTTCAGCGTAAACCGCTTGTTCAGGTGATCGAGCAGATTGCATTGAACGGCCACTTCTGGCTTCCCCTCATCAACGTCGGCCGTTATGCCTTGGGTTGTGGCTCGGGCCGATATTCCGGCCAATCAGGACTAAACGGATCCGGTCGAGGAGCCCGCTGCGGCTGTTCCGGTGGCGCCGGGGCAGGTCGTGTTTCCGGTTCAGCGGGCGGTGCCGCCGGTATTGTCTCGGGCATGAATTCCTCCGAGAACCAGACTTGTCTTCACAGACCTCATTTTACACGGCAAGCAGTCCGTCAACAAACTGTCGCTGGCGGCAAACGGTTGGCTGAGACCTCTTCGTACGGTTTTTCACGGGCCAGAACCCGTTGCAATGGCCGGCCTCGTGAAATCACGGACGCGTCGGTTATTATGTTGGTTTTCAGTCACGTACCGGCATTTCAGAATAATGAACAACACAATTTCCGGAATCTGGATGAAGCTTGGCCTCGGATGCCTGGTGTCGGTCGCGGCGAACTGCCACGCATCCGCCCAGCAGCCTGCGGAAAACGTCCAGCAGCGACACTTTGTTTTTACCTACTCTGGCACAATCAAGGGGATCGCTCCCGACGCGCGGGTGCGTGTGTGGATTCCAGTCGCTTCCGACTCGGAACATCAGCAGATAATCAAGATGACTTCCAATCTGCCGGTAGAAAGTGAAATTACAGAGGAGTCGCGTCACGGAAACCGCATGATCTACTTTGAGTTAAATAACAATGCGGCGGATGAAATCCCATTTTCGATTGAATACGAAGTCCAGCGAAACGAGTTGCGTGGTTTGCAGGACAATGATCTGCAACTGGACAGTGACGCCCGTGCCCGATACCTGCAAGCCAACCGGCTGGTTCCCGTTGACGGCAAGCCACTGGAATTGATTGCGGACTGGACTGCTCCCGAAGACGATGTAGTGCGGGCCCGCCAGCTTTATGACCGCGTGCTGGAGTACATGACGTACGACAAGTCTGTTCCTGGATACGGTAATGGCGATACCAACTGGGCGTGCGACAGCCGCACTGGCAACTGCACGGATTTTCACAGCCTGTTTATTTCACTTGCCCGCAGCCAAAAGCTGCCGTTACGCTTTGCGATCGGCTTTCCGTTGCTGGCCGAACGGGGCCAAGGCATGGTAGGCGGCTATCATTGCTGGGCAAGTTTTTTCGTTGACGGTAAAGGCTGGACTCCCGTTGATATATCGGAAGCCGACAAGCACCCGGAACTGGCCGAGTACTATTTTGGCAATCTCACCGAGGACCGTCTGACGTTTTCCAGCGGCAGGGACCTGACCCTGGAACCTCCCCAGGACGGCGAGCCGCTGAACTATTTTGTGTATCCGTACGTCGAAGTCGACGGCCTGCCACTGGACAAGCAACAAATGGAACTGGAATTCAGATTCGTCGACAAGGCAAGTGATTAAAGTCGCCCCACCGGGGCTCATGCCGCCCGAAACGCGATCAACTCCCGTTCCGCGAGTTCGATTTTACTCAGCCGAGATGCAATACAGCATCGTGTCGGAGCGAATGAACATCTGGTTGCCGGAAACGGCCGGCGTGGCGTTGAACAGGCTGTCATCGCCCTCAATGGAGTTGACGGCGATCTCCTCCATATTCTGATCAGCAGTTAACACATGCGTCGTGCCGTTACGGGTTACGAAAAACAGTTTGTCACCAACAACGATCGGTGACGCGTAACTGCCTGCCGGACGGCGCTGTTGGCCACCCGCATTTTCACTTTCCAAACGAGCCTTTTTGACTTCGGTGCCGTCTTCGGCATTGAGACACATGGCAATCGAGCCCGACGCCAGCCAGTACATGTGATCGCCAATGACGACCGGCGTGCCGATGCTCGAACTAACGGGACTTTGCCATACCGTGTGCGAATCACTCACGTCGCCGGAACCACCACATCGCACGGCAATCGCCTGACCCTGCCGGCCTCCCAACGTAAACACCACGCCGTTTTCCACCGTCGTACTGGCGGTAATCGTTCGCTGAATCGGTGATTTGGCGTGCCACAGCTGTTGACCGGTATCCGGATCAAAGGCAATCAGTTTTTCCGGGATACTGTATACCAGTTCGGTTCGGCCATCGACTTCGACCAGCGTGGGAGTTGACCAGTTGTTGGTGAACGCTTCGTCGTCGACACGCCATGCTTCGGAACCGTCTGCCTTGTTCAAGGCAACCAGCGCGTGTCCCTCGATGCCCGCGTTAACGATCACCTTGTCACCCGCCAGAATGGGACTGGCACCGCCGCCCCATTTCGCGGGATCTGAGTACGTCCCGACGCTGGTTTGCCACAACTGGTTCCCGTCCATATCGAATGCCACCACACCCGTCTTGCCAAAGAAGGTAAAGATGTGCTTGCCGTCTGAAACGGGCGTACTGCTGGCGTAGCCGTGCTCGACAATGAAGCCAGTGTACGCATCTTCGTCGGATGACGAATCCACTGTGGCACGCCACATCTCCTCACCGGTGGCCGCCGAAAAGCACAGCAGGTGCCGTTCCAGTTCTGCGGGTTCGCCGGGATTCTCGCGGTCGACTCCAAATCCGGTGTAGCAAGTCACCAACACCTTGTCGCCAACAATAATCGGACTGGATGAGCCCGGGCCGGGCAGTTCCATTTTCCATTTGATGTTATTGTCGCTGGACCACTCGGTCGCGACCGACATACTGT
>JBPCVB010000729.1:0-3858 GCA_051010855.1 Pirellulaceae bacterium
GCGCAAGAGGGCGGGTCTGCCCAAAATGCCTTGTAATAAGCGCCGCGATAGTAATAGCAGGTCATGCGGAAACCGGCAGGGAAGGGCAGGATCAACAAAGCGGGCGAAAACGGCAGCCACGCTGGCCAGAATCCCGGTCGCGAACCGCTGAACCATGCGTGATGCGAGTCGCCCCACAACACCGGTGAATAGAACGGGGACAGATAATTCCCGTACTCATAGTGGGCGTTTTGAAAGGCAGCCCACGTGGCGTAGACAATGAATCCAGACAACACAAGAAAAACCACTAGTGGAATGACCCACCAGTTGTCGCGGCGAAACGTTTCGCCCCACGAGCGTTGCCTGAGCCCGGAAGTGTCTGCCATCAGTCGCCCCACCATGCAAAAATAAACGCCGATTACCTGCCATCGGCGTCGCGTCGATTGTGAATCAGGCCCGTTTTAGTGTCAATCACGGTTCTCCGCGTGCGATTCTTGTGCGACCTGAACGTATTAAGGAGTGTACCCCGGTACAATGAATTGCCCGCGACTTGCCAGAGATTGACCATGAAAGCGTTTATCTGTTGCCTCTTAATTGTTGTGTTTTTGCTTCCCGGCATTTCGGAATGTGTCGATGCGCAAGTGGAAGATCGTGGTGGTGGTGTCATGATCTACGAAATCGAAAACAGCGAAACACTCGCCCAGGCCGATCTTGAGCAGGGCATTGAGGTCCTCAACCGCAGGCTGGCCAATGCCGGAATCAACAACGTGCAAATCACGCTTCTGGAACCTGATGAGCCGCGACTGGGCGATGTCATGTCGGCAGAAACGCATGGCTTGCGAGTAGAGATTACTCACCAGCGCGGATTGCGTGGCGCCTTTTCAAGTCGGCCTGATACCGCAACCAGACTTCGAGATGCCATGTCGGAGGATGTCACAAAGGTTCAGTCTCTTTTGCATGATCAGGGGTCCTTTCAGTTATTGATTGCTGCGGATGCCGAACACAGTCCGCAGTTGATCGAAGCTGCTTTCAGCGATCCGCAAACGCATGAAGTAAAAATGGAAGTTGATGGTGAAACGATAACCGCCGGTCGCTGGGTGCAACTGTCACGGGATGCCGAAGGCAAGTTTCGCAGCCCGCCCCGTTCGGCCATTTTGCGTCTTGCCGAGACCGGTGAGCGACTGGCTACCGGCGATTCGGGCGCCTTGTTTGAGGCAATCTCGCGAGAACACGCCGACGATGACATCGATATCTTGCTGGAAGTAACACCTGAGGAGGCACGAGTGCGGCTGGACCATATGCTGAACATGGAGGCAATCATCTTTTCCCGCGGCGAGCCAGCCATTCAGTTCAAGCTGAATGAAGAAGGTGCCGGACAGCTGCATAAACTGACCAACGCCAATGTGCAACGGCACCTGTGCGTTGTAATCGACGACCAATTGTTGATTGCGCCACGTATCAACGAACCGATCCATGCCGATGGCCTGATCCAAAGCAACTTCACACAACAGGAAGTCGATGGGTTGGTGGCGGCACTAAACTTCCCCTCGCCTCTTGACTTGGGCGAAGGGCCAACGGCGATTGAATATGTATTGCCGGAAAGAGACAGCGACAGGTAGCAAGACGGGACAATGGTCCTGTCCTACGTGATGGCTTGCCGGGTCCAGTAGACAAAGTCGGTATCGACGGCGGTGCCGCCGCATTGGGCAACCAGCGTTGCTACCTGGCCGCGATGGTACAACGCGTGTCCATGCAGCTGGACCAAAACATCTTCGATGCGACTGCGGTACCGATCACCTTCGGTCGACACGTAATCGATATCTTGGGCGATAGCTTCATCGGTCAGGTTCTGCATATACGGTTCCCAGGCCTGATACAGCTGCTGATAAACTTGATGGAGCTGTTCCGTCGTCGTTTGCACGGGGAACAGGATCTCCAGGCCGGCATCGGGGCCACCCAGACGCTGCAACCATAACGCCCGCGCCGCGAACACGTGAGCGGTTTTGTCGACCGCCTTTTGAAACAACGGACTGTCACGCTGATCGGCCGGCACACTGTCGATCATTTCCAGCGCACGGCGGTTGGCGTCCTTTTCGTAAGTAAACCAGTAACGAATACGGTCGGCAAAATTGTTCATTTTGTCCCTGCAAAAATGGGCGTCCAAACCGGTTGCTGTTTTTCAAACTGACTTTATTCGGCCTGATAGTCGTCCCGGGTGGGGTGCCAAACATCGATGATGCGGCAATCGGTGATGGCGCTGCCTGAGTGCGGTACTCCGCCGGGAATCACCAGGACATCGCCTGGTCGCAAGTGAATCGGTTCTCCATCCAACACCAATTCAAATTCGCCCTGCATCATGTTGACGATTTGTTCGTGCGGATGCGAATGTTCGGGGATAGCGTGATCGGCTGTGATCTCCCAGTGCACGACGGTCATCGTGTCACCGTGCACGATCTTGCCAACGTAACCCGGAAAAGGATTGAAATCGGGAAGCGAAGCCAGTTGAACAGAGCCTTGAGTCATTACTTCACCCGCGTAAATTTGATGCCTATGACTTTGGAGTTCTCGCCAATGTGCAAATCGTGAATCTCCAGGGTAAATTCGTCTTCGCTGGTCATGTTCAGCACGTATTTGACCGGTTTATCGTGTTCGCCGGTCAGATATTCATCGATGGTGCCGTAAAAGTTGATGACCTTGCCGGTTTGATCCAGCATCCCTTCGCTGTCCTTCTTGTCCGTAGACACGGAATCGATCGAGGAGCAGGTGTACTTCTTTTTGTAATTGTCGTAGCCATAGAGCGCCATGCCTTCATATTCCTGCCCCATCATGGTGCCGGTGTAATTCATTTGCAGGAATCGATTGCCGAGTATCCATTTGCCCTCTGCGGTTCCTTCGGTCGGTGGCATGCCCATCATGCTCATCTCGGTCTTCCACTCGCCGACCAGCCCACCCAGCAACTCATGGTGCTCGCCGGGCGTGGCGAACTTCTGCATCATTTCCATCATTTGCTCGGGACTCACAGCCGGCTCATCCTGCGCCTGCACAGCAGTTGTCAAACAAACGCACACAGCGGCGATGGTCAAGGTCGCGAACAGTCGGTTCATGGTTTGCTCTCCAAATACCGGGGGTGAATCGAACAACGAGATCCTAAACGATTCGCTGGTCGGGTGCCAATTTGCCACGGGTTGGAGTACAGGCTTCAGCCTGTGGAACAACACACAGGCAGGCTAAAGCCTGAACTCCAGCGGTCGCCTAACCAGCAGGTGTGCCCGGTCCGCAGATCCAGTCGGCATACAATTCCGGTCGACGGTCGCGGAGAAATAGCTGGCGCGCATGCGAGGCTGGTACTTCACCCAGGTCGATGTCGCAGTACAGGATTTCATCGGTCCCCTGACTGGCGCGGGCCAACACCCGGCCATCGGGCCCGCACACAAATGACTCGCCGGCAAACGTCAACTTTTCTTCTTCGCCGACACGATTGCACAGTGCCGTGAAGTAGCCGTTTTGAAATGCGGCCACTTGCAACTCGGCTTCATACAATCCGTCGGGCCATTCGTCGACCGCGCCGGCCTGTGGCACGATTACCAAATCCGCGCCGGCCAATGCCAATGCCCGCATGAATTCCGGGAAGTGCCGGTCATAGCAGATCGCCACACCCAGCTTGCCATGCCGCGTGTCATACACCGGCGCTCCCTGGTCACCCGGCGCGTAATAGCCCGCTTCGTGAAAGCAGGGATAGTCGGTGATGTGCACCATGCGGGTCATTCCCAGAATCGAACCGTCGGCATCGATCACAGGTGAGCTGTCAAAGGTTTGCTCGCCGGCCCGCTCGAACACATTCGGCACAATGACACACTGGTGCTCGGCGGCCAGTTGACA
>JBPCVB010000730.1:0-3403 GCA_051010855.1 Pirellulaceae bacterium
CAACCAACGCTTGTGTTGGACGAGTGCCGAGGTCCAGTCGATCGCGGATCGGCTATGTAAGGAAGTCGATTGCAGTGCTGTCATTCGAAACCACGCGTGAGTGACTGACTTGATAGTCGCCGGAGGCCGCGGGCCACGGGCGAATTTTTCCTGAAATTATGGTTTTCAGTCGATTATCGCGGCAGCTCGCCCCGGCGCCAGCGTTGCAATTGGCGTCGGACACCGCTTTGGGCGGAAATATGGCCCAGACAGGGAGAGGATTTGGAGAATGTCCGTACGACTGCCAGCAACGTGCCCCATACCGGACTGCCGAGAAATCCGCTGCGGATGCGGGACAGGGCCTCTGTAAACACCCTCGAGAAATCATCCCCCTTGACCTTCAACACGCCGATCCCGTTTTCGTTCAGAAACTGCAACGCCTGATGATGATGTTGTAACAACTCGGATGGATCGGCGCCGGGAAACAACTGCATCATGCTGCCCTCGGGAACTGGCATCGTTCCGCCTTCGGCCATGTTACCGGTGGTCAGCATCGATTCACCTTTGTTGCGACCGGGAACTTTCAGCATGGACACAATATCGACTGCCACCTTGTCGGGCGCAGCCGAAGAATGATAGACGACACCAAAGCAGCGGCGGTCACCATGCAAACTGGCCAGTAACACAGCCACCGGTTTGGTGTTGACCCCCATTGGGTTGCCGACCGACTCGAAACCGAGTCGTTGCATGGCATTGTGCCCGGCGTGAGCTTCCGCGCTGATTTGCATGGGCGCTACCGACTTCAGTTTGGGGGTCTCCGGCAACGAATTTTTGATGACGAGGAAAAAGAAACCGATGATCGCCCACACCACCAACATAACGAAGAACACGATGCGGCAGAAATTGGCAGCCTGCAGGTTCGGTAGAAAAAAGCCGATGATGCCGCAACCGATCAACAGTGTTACCAGCACCAGCGTGACAATCCGTCCTGTCAAGGAATTCCCCCGGTTCAAAGTCGAAAGATCTTGCCCACCCGAAGTAGATTGTATTACGGGACTCGGGCGATTGATAGCAATTGCACGTACAGGCACACGGGAGGCAACGGGATTGGAGAGGTCGTGCAAAGTAGACGGGAGGACGAGGCTTGCCTAATACTCGTATCCGAATCGCTCAAGGTCTGCGGCGTAATAGTCGGCGGCACGGTGGCGCGTAACTTTGCCAAAGTACTGGTGATACGGCCCGCGGCGTGTCACATGTCGAGGTTCAGGTGAAGGCGAAGTGAGGCCGATCCGGTCGAGAATGGTTTGCACATCGCGATCATAGTACTCGAATCTCCCGAGAAAGTCGGCTTGATCGATGCCATAGTACGCATGCGTTTGGGGCAATGTGTGATTGCGAACGCGTATTTTTCCGGCGCGTTTGGCATCGCCGTAGCCAATGGATTCGTCAACCACAATGTCGAGAAACTCCGCCAGTGACATGCCCGGCTTAAGGTCCAGAGGTACCTTCCAGCCGGTGTCCTCGACCCCTTCGGAAAACATTTTCCACGCCGAAACGAGTCGGTCGAACGGGTTGCGCACGATCGCGAATGAGAAGGCATCACTCCAGGACTCCGGCAGCTGACCCGTTACGGGTCCTTCATAGTTGCCGTCCTGCAACAACAGATGCCGCAATGCCTGCCCACCCGTCTTGGGATTGTGGATAAACACGCAGCGTGGATCGTGAATCAAAAAAGCGGGCATACTAATGCCTGGCAGCAGGACTGCTACTCCAAAATGTTGGCCCTCATCCGGCCTTCGGCCACCTTCTCCCGAAGGGAGAAGGTCAAGTTGTTGCATCAACCCTATTCATGGCCTTCGGCGGCCTGGGGGAAACCATCGCCGTAGGGTTGCACGTAGTTGTCGGCGGGACGCGGCGTGAGCTTGCGTTTTTCGATGGTGCGGGCGCAGGCGTTCCAGCGGAGAATGGCATCGTCATTGTCGTCGGCGCTGAGCGCTTCGGCCTTTTCATAATTTTCCATGGCCTGCGTTAGCCATTCCCATGCCGTGTAGGCACTTTGACGCGTGTTGCGTTTCATGACCGCCCGCGCAGCACGTTCCAGAATCAGACCTGCCAGATATTCCTGCTGGTACTCCGACTTCATCCTCTGCAGATATTCACGGGCCTGTTTGACGATCCTGGAGCCACCGTCGAACTGGTCCGTCAGTGACAGGATCAGTGTCAGCAAGGCTTCTTCGTGATCGGGTTCGTGCTCGAGGATATCGAGGCAGATACTTTCGGCGTTCTCCGGGTCATTCAGCAGCCGATAGTGCCTGGCCTTTTCCAGTGCAGTACCGATGGCACTGTGATGGAGCGGTTTGAGATCCATGGCCCTTACTCCTCGCCTTGTTGCTTCTTCTTTTTGGGCACGATGATCCGAAACAAACGCTTCACTGGATCATAGTACTCGTCGACCACCCGTTCCTTCAACGGAATGATGGCGTTGTCTGTAATTGTAATGTGTTCGGGGCAAACTTTGGTGCAGCATTTTGTGATATTGCAGTACCCGATGCCGTCGACTTTCTTCAGGTCTTCCACGCGGTCCTCGGTATCCAGCGGATGCATCTCGAGGGCAGCGGTGTAGACGAAAAAGCGTGGGCCGATGAATTCCTCGTGCTTGTGGTGATCCCGCAGCACGTGGCACACGTCCTGACACAAATAGCACTCAATACACTTGCGAAATTCCTGTACCCGCTCGACGTCTTCCTGGTACATCGTCCAGCTGCCGTCCGCGTTGTCCGGCTCGCGAGGCTTAAAGGGCTTGATCTTTTTCTTGACCTTGTAGTTCCATGACACGTCGGTCACCAGGTCCTTGATGGGCGGAAACGCACGTATCGGCTCGATCGTGATGGGTTCGCCCAGATCAAAGTCACTCAGTCGTGACATGCACATGAGTTTGGGCATTCCGTTGACTTCGGCCGAGCAGGACCCGCATTTTCCGGCCTTGCAATTCCAGCGAACAGCCAGATCGTTGGCGCTTTCCGCCTGGACCTGATGGACAGCGTCCAGCACGACCATCCCTTCGGTGACGTCGGTCTTGTATTCGACGAAGTCGCCACCTTCCTTGTCGCCGCGCCAGATTTTGAAAGTACCGATTGTCATTACTTGTGGTCCTCGATGATTTGCTGCAATTCGGCGGGGATGGCGGGGATGGTCTCCTGCACGACCTGCATCTCGCCGGAGGGTCCCTTGCGGGTGACCGTGTTCACATGACTGAACTGTTCGTCTATTTCCTTATAGTCCTCTCGGGAATGTGCACCGCGACTTTCCTTGCGAATCACTGCCGATCGAGCGACGGCTTCCGAAACGGTGAGCAGGTTTTTGAGATCCAGTGCCGTATGCCAGCCGGGATTGTATTGGCGGTTGCCCGGTGCACTGACAGTGC
>JBPCVB010000731.1:0-4550 GCA_051010855.1 Pirellulaceae bacterium
GCGTGGACTGGCTGAACAGGGGATCGCCGTATTGCGGTTCGATTTCACTGGCCTGGGCAATAGCGAAGGCGATTTCGCAAACTCGGACTTCTCGTCCAACGTCAACGACCTGTTTGACGCTGCCGCCGCCCTCGAGGAACAGTATTTGGCCCCGTCACTTCTAATCGGTCACAGCCTTGGCGGAGCTGCCGCATTGATGGCCGCCGCTGAAATCGACTCCGTCCGGGCCGTCGCAACGATTGGTGCCCCAAGTGAACCGGCTCACGTCGAACGCCTGATCAACAATACGACAACGACAACGCATGAAGACGGGTCGGCAACAATCCTGCTGGGAGGGAGGGAACTCACCATTGGCAGCGAATTCATCGACGACCTGAAAAAGAACCGCATCGCCAATTCGCTGCCCACGCTGAAAAAACCGCTTATGATTTTTCACTCGCCGGTCGATGAGGTCGTCTCCATCGACAACGCGCGTCAATTGTATCAAGCCGCGAAACATCCCAAGAGCTTCATTTCAATCGACGGTGCCGATCACATGCTCAGCAATCCAGAAGATTCGCGATTCGTCGCCGCCACGTTGGCCGCGTGGGCTTCCCGGTACCTGCTAACAAAGCCGTCAATCAAAACGGCTCGTTAGGGCAGGTCGGCTGCAAAGTTGTCATTCTCATGACGCAAAGTTGCCGTAGAAGCGAATGCTCTGGACTTTTCCAGCCTTCCAGCGTTCAACCACGGTTTGCTCGACTTCGACATGACCCCTGTCCGACTGGTCCCACTTCATGATGGCTTCGTAGAAGACCGTTCCGTTGCCATTACCTTGATCGTTGATCGCCGATGTCAACACATCGATACCGTGATAGGCGGTGACTTTCTTGAGGAATTCAGCCTCGGCCGCGGCCATGTTTTCGCGTCCCCTGGATGGCTCGTTGTTGTTCTCCTGCGCCGTCGCATCTTCGGCGTAGAAATCCTCGATTCCTTCAACAAACTTGCCTTGTTTCAAATAGTCGATTACCTGGTTGTGAAGTTCTGCCAGACTCATGTTTTCCCTTTGTCTTGATAGATGCCAGTCGTAACGAATTTGGCTTGGAAACTTTCAACGTTCATTTCCAAACCTTAACCGTAGGTGCGGTCAGGCACCGATTCTCTTACCCTGCAAAAAAGAGAAAATTTGCGAGTAAGACTCTGCCATCTCGTCTCACCAAACCTGGTTTGCATTTGCTGCAACTAGTCATTGAAGTCTCGGGAGAGTTGACCGTGGCAATACGCGGGCGTTATGCTCGCGGGGAATTCCGAAGAGTGATCCTATTTCCAACCATGTATGAGCTATCCACCGATGACTGGATCCAGTTTCGTGCGACACAGCCTTTGCTGCCTGATCGTTGCAAGTCTGTTTCTCGTGCCGGCCGATATTTGCCCTGCGCAACCTGCCATGTCTGACTACGACGATCTGTTAAGTCTGTTCAGGGAATGGCGAGACTTCGAAAGTCCTCCAATTCGTGACGGGGCTCCGGACTACACCGCCGAAACGTTTGCATCGCGTCACGGCGAATACTTGCAGTTGCGAAAAAAACTGGACGCCATGGATACGACCGGTTGGTCAGTAACTCAGCAGGTCGATTGGAATATTGTCCGCGCCGAAATGAACGGCTTCGATTTCAATCATCGAGTGCTCAAACCGTGGGTGCGTGATCCGGCCTTTTACCAGTCCATCTGGATGGCGCGCAGCGATGTCCCGGCGCATGAAGGACCGACGCATCATGGGGTGACGGAACTCTGGACTTACGACTTCCCGCTTTCGGAATCCGAAGAACAGCGACTGATCAACGACCTGAAAGTGATTCCGCCACTGATGCGTCAGGCACAGCGGAACCTCACCGGCAACGCCCGCGAACTCTGGATCACCGGAATACGCAACATCCGAACGCAGCGCGGCAATCTGAACGAGGTCGAGCGACGAGCAGGCTCGAATGCCAGCGAAGAATTACAGACGCTCATCGATGAATGCAAGGTTGCAACCGACGAATTGATTGTATGGCTGGAAGCCGAAGCGGAGTCCAAAGACGGTCCGTCCGGAATCGGCAAGGACAATTACACGTGGTATCAACGTAACGTGCACCTGGTGCCACTGACGTGGGAAGAAGAAGTTCAGCTACTTAAGCGTGAACTCGACCGGGCCTGGTCGTCGTTGAAGCTGGAAGAACATCGCAACCGGGACTTGCCACCGATGGTCGCCGCATCTACGGCCGCAGAATACGAAGCAAAAGCGGACCAGGCAGCCACCCGATTTATGACGTTCCTCCGAGACAAGGAAGTCGTCACCGTCACCAACTACATGGAGCCGGCCCTGCGCGAACATCTGGGCCGGTTTATCCCCGAGGAACAACGCCATTTCTTTTGGATCACCGCGCATTACGATCCATTGCCTCTGTTCACGCATTTCTATCACTGGTTTGAACTGGCCCGTATGGATCGTTACCCGCATCCCAGTCCGGTGCGTCAGGGCGCGTTGCTCTACAACATCTTCGACAGTCGCAACGAAGGCACTGCGACCGGCGTCGAAGAGATGTTCATGAATGCGGGCCTCTACGATGACAGTCCGCGTTCGCGAGAACTGGTCTGGATCCTCATGGCCCAGCGCGCCGCACGCGGACTTGGCTCGCTATACGCCCACGCCAATGAGATGACGATGGAAGAGGCCGGCCAGATCCATATGGACTGGACACCACGCGGCTGGATGAAGACTGAAAGGGAGCTTTTGATCTTCGAGCAGCATCTCTATCTTCGCCAACCCGGGTACGGCACGAGCTATATCACTGGCAAATACTTGCTGGAACGCACATTGGCGGACTACGCCAAACAGCTGGAGGAACGCGGCGAGGAGTTTACGCTCAAAAAATTCTTTGATCGGCTTAATGAGATCGACAGCATTCCCATCGTGCTGGGTCGCTGGGAGATGACAGGCCTCGATGATGAGATCCGGGAGTTAACTGGCTCCGACTAGGCCGCAGGTCCAAAGATTTGCTTTTCGACTTGTCGTTCGTCCATACTATCGGGCGGCAATATGTTGCGAGTCCACGACGTGTGACCAGGTTCACTATGAAAACCCGTGTCTTGATCCCTCGAATTTTGCAGGAATACGTGCAAGGTAAATCCGGTATTGATGTCGCCGGCGAAACCGTTGGCGATCTTTTAGATGAGCTGAAACTGAACTATCCGCAGCTGTACGTCTGCATTTGCGATGAAACAGGCAGCTTGCGCCAGCACATCAATCTGTTCCTGAACGACCAACTTTTGCCAGTGCCCGCGGCGTTCGGCACATCCATTGAATCAGGTGACACGCTTTCTGTTTTTCAAGCTGTTTCAGGAGGCTAACAAATGGCTGACCGAATCCTGTTGAGTATTGGCACGCGAAAGGGCGTGTTTGTGGCCGAGTCGTCCAGTCGCCGTGGCCGATTTGAACTTCGCGGTCCGTTTGGCCAGGGCGTGGGTGTCTACACCACGATGATTGATACACGGTCGAAGGCTCCTCGAGTGTACGCCAGCAGCTGCAATGCCTTCTTTGGAATGAAGCTGCTCTACTCGACAGATCTGGGCAAAAAGTTTCGGGAGACGAAGGCGACGCCCGCCTTTTCCAAAAAGGACGGGCGTGCATTGGCCAATATCTGGTCGTTGGTACCCGGCAAAGGCAAGAAGGAACTGTGGTGCGGCGTCGAACCGGCCGCTCTTTTTCACAGCACCGATAACGGTAACTCGTGGGAAATGGTCAAGGGCATCAGTAAACACAAACACCAAAAAGACTGGGCACCGGGCGCGGGTGGGCTCTGTCTACATACCATTATGCGTTGCAACGGGCGTATGCACGTGGGCATCTCCACAGGGGGACACTACATCAGCGACGATGGTGGCAAGACGTTCGATTCGGCCAACGAAGGAATTGGCGCAGGGTTCTCACCCGACCCGTATCCCGACCACGGGCAATGAGTACACAAGATTGCGGCACCCGTGCAGGTGCCAGGGCGAATGTACATGCAAAACCATGGTGGCTGGGGAGATTGGCATGGTCCTGGAGGACCGCGACCGGACATCGGCGTGTTGCGCAGCGATGATCATGGCGAAACCTGGTATTCGATCGCCCAGGGATTGCCTTCTGATTTCGGATTCCCGATCGTTGTGCACCCTCACGATCCCGACATGATCTATGTAATGCCGCTTGAGCCGCTGACCCGCACCTGTCCCGGGGGGACGCCGGCTGTGTGGCGCAGCCGCAATGGCGGCAAATCCTGGCGACGCATGTCCAAAGGGCTGCCCAAAAGAAATGGTTACTACACCGTCCTGCGTGACGCCATGACCATTGACGAGTTGAAGTCACCGGCTGTGTACTTTGGAACGACCACCGGACAACTGTGGCTCGGGCGCGACAGCGGTGAGGAATGGGATTGCATCTTCGATTCCCTGCCGCCCATTTACAGCGTCAAGACAGCCGTGATCTAGACCGGGTGCAATCAACATTACGCCGGGAGGGCGAGGCTCCGTCCGAGCCGGCGCATCCCTGT
>JBPCVB010000732.1:0-3381 GCA_051010855.1 Pirellulaceae bacterium
GTCGTTGGGCAGGTCATCAGGCATTGTCCCGCCCGATTGGCCACGGCCTGTGCCAGTGCATCGGCCGAAAATCCGAATGCGAGAATTGCCAAACCCCGACGACCATCGGGAGTTTCCGCTTCGGCGAGACGGCGTTCCACTCCGGTTTCAGCATCGCATCCGATCACGGACGTGCCATAACCGCAAAACGCTACAGAGGCCGCTTCAAGCCAGTAGTCGTTCACCGCCGTCACGATTAACCGCGTGTACTTCATGCCGAACGCCTCCGCGTATGTGTCTTCGATACGCGGATCGATAACAGAAGCGGGCGGCTGGTTCATGGACAACAGAGAGCGTGAAAAATGATTGGCGACGCGAAATTGGTCAGGCGAAAACGCCAACTTTATACCATGCCCCACTTCTTGCGCAGCCACCATTCGACCGAGACCAGCCCAACGAATACCAGAACAAACAACAGTGCGTCGTACCAGGTATCGCCAAGTTGCCATTTGAGTGGAACTTCGACCTGCATTTGCGGTGCAAGTTGTGAAAGGTCGTCGAGGACGCCGGGCAGGTCGGCAGGCTCAATCATACGGCCACCGAAATCCGAAGTGCGCTCGGCCAGGCGGCTCAACTGATCCGGATTGGCAGCCGGATTTGCCTGTTCCTTGTCATTATCAAAGATCACAAACTCGGCGGCCGCTGTGCCGATCTCCTGATCGTTTCGCTGGGCAGTAACTTCGATCGTATAGATGCCCGGATTTTCCAGCAGTTTGCGATCAATTTGAGACTGGCTTCCCGAAACCACGGTGATTGCCGTGCGGGTTCCATCTGGATCGACCAGATTGCCGGAAAACCGGGCGTCGATAATTTGTTGTTTGGTTTGCGTGTTGGCTTCAGCTGTAAAGCGGATTGAAGCGTTGGGCTGAAAGCGACGCTGGGGCAAATCAATCCGCACGTTTTGCCCCGACATGCTGTCCTTGAACGCCAGCCACAAAATCACTTGCCGCCAGAACCGTTTGTGTGTGTCCTGAAAGCCGTGGGTCCACCAGAGATAGGTTGTATCACCGGCAAAGGCCAACACGCGTCCGCCAACACGAAAGGCGGCCATCAGGACTTCGCCGTCGGTGCTTTCCAGCAACACACCGGCCGTGTCCTTGATCCCCATGAACCGATTGGCTCCCACCAGAGGCGGCAGCTCAGCCCAAATAGCGGCATTCTCATCGGGATCGCCAAGTTGCGTGATGAAGTGTCGCTGGCCTTCTGGAACACGCGGCGTCAACTCGCGAGGAATGTGCAGGTCTTCGCGAATCGGCGCTTCGAACTCCTGTTTTTCGGAGAACTCCATTTCGATGGGCAGGACATGAGTCAGCGGAGTGGAATGGTAGAGCCCGGGTCCGAAACTTTCATAGCCGCCGATCATGATCAGGCCCTTGCCCCCCTGTACGGCTTCCGCCAGCAGACGCAGGTTGTTTTCCTGGGTTCCACGTTGATACAGGGACGTCGAATCGACGTTGTGCAGAATGAACACGTCGTACTGCGAATCGCCAAACAAGTGTGTTCGATCCAGTGGCCAGCGATCTTCATCGCGACGGTCCATGTGCAACTGGTCCAGCTGGATGTCCTGATAAGAGCTCAGCGAGCGAATCAGGTACGCGACTTCCCAGTTCAGGCTGCCGTATACATACAGCACACGCAGGCCACCTTCGTTGACGGTAAGAAAGGCCGGCAATTCGTTATTCCGTGGTGAGACTTCTCCTGCCTGGGGTTCTGCCCTGACCAGCAACCGATACTGTCCTGCTTCCTCTGGCGTGTAGCTAAGTTCGACGCTGACCGATTCCGATTGTTTCGTGAACGAACGCCGCACTGTGTCAACGACTTCCTCGTTGCCGTCATCATCGATCACGATCAACTGGACCGGAATTTCCTGATTGGCAAAGCCGCGGGCGCGCACCGTTGCGGTAACCACCAGATCATTTTTGACCCAGACCGTGTACTGGTCGGCCATATTTTCCACAGCAATGTCAGCAAACTGTTCGGTTAGCGCCGGCTGGCCAAACGGCACCGTAATCAGAGGTGTTTGCGTGTCCTCCAGCAGCTTGGCGGCCTGCGACAACTCGATTTCGGGATCTGCGACATTGGAAACGCCGTCGCTGCCCATGATGACACCCAGCAATCGCTGATCGCGGACCTGGTCCACGGTCGCGTACAACGCGGAACCCAGATCGGATTCACCATCACTGGGCGACTCGGGAAAGTCAGGCAGGGATCCATCCAGTGGCTTGAGTCGGTTACCAAAACGAAAGAAACGAACGTCGATATTTTGCGCCCTGAGATCGTCGAAGCGATCCGAGTTTTGCTTGATCAGTTCTACCATGGCATCCCACCGACTTGGCCCTGTGGCCAGGTGCGGCAAACGCATCGATCGGGAGTAATCCAGCAGTACAGCCAGCACGGCGGTCTGCTTTTGCTGAATCGTCGATACGATTCCCGGTCGCAACAAGGCGATCAAGGCCAGTCCCAGCAGGGCGAATCGCAGCCAGAAAAGGGTTTTTTTCTGCGAACGATTGAGGTTGGCAAACGTTGGCCCGATCCACAATGCGGCCGCCATCACCGCCATGATTACAGCGATGATCCACCAGCTGGCTACGGGTTCGATCGTAATGCGTTCCATATACTGCAATGGCTAACTCGTTGCTGCCGCCTTTTTGTAAAACCGGTTTGACATGATCAATTCCAAAGCCAACAGCAGGCTCATCATCAACGCGAGGATCGGATAAAACTCCTGTCCCAGTCTCGTTGTGCCCTGCTGGCGTTCAATTTCGTCACGATTACGGGCCAGCTGGAACCGGTCTTCGCCGAGAATGGTATCCAATTCTTCATCGGGTAATCGTTGGAGGTCAGTCGCTTCGGCAGGCAGGTTGACGCTAAATCCCCGCAACACTGTCGTATCAACCAATTGCCCCTTGAGCCGATAGGTACCGGGAGTGTCAGTAAACTTGTATCGCAACACGCTGTCGGAACTGGCAACACGCAACGGCTCTTCATCTCGCGGCGAGAACAGACGGTACTCGGAAGGCATCAGGTTGATGTCGTTCTGAAGTGTTACCGTCTGGTCAATCCCCACATTCAATCGATCGCGGGTTCCGGATGCCAGATAATCGGCGATTTCGGCGATCAGCAAAACTGCTGGCCAGGTTTCCTGCCCGCCACTGCTGTTGAACAGATCATTCCATGCGCGACGATCATCAGGTCGAACAGGTTCAGTAATTGGCGTGGTCATGCAAATGACCTTGCCGGCACCAATCCGTCGTTCCACGACCGATGCCACACCATTGCTGAAACGAGCAATAACACCCACGTTGGCGTCAAAGCCGGTGCTAAGTTCCCAATGCCGGTGGA
>JBPCVB010000733.1:0-6367 GCA_051010855.1 Pirellulaceae bacterium
GAATAGAACGGGCACATGGCTACCGTGCTGCGCGCGAAGCGCTTCAACTCGCACACAGTCGTTATATTCCGATGCTGGCCAGCACGTCGGTGAGCTGTGACAGGAACCGCGTGACCTGCGGATGTTCTGATTCGAACTTGTGAATCCGATCAAACACATCCGATTCGTGAGCCGCGGCCGGTTCGTCAGCCTTGGTGATCTGGTTGGCACGATCCACCAGCGCTGATACATCGGTGGTCAGCTGCCCGAGGGCATCGATGGTGGACTCGTCGACACCATCCAGCCGATTCAATTCGGCTTCCATCAGCGAAAGCTCTTCGTGCAGCTGGCGGAGTTTCATCAACAGTTCAGGATTTGCCATGGCAAAGATCTCCAGTCCTTCAGACTCGAAAACCTGGAGCAGTTGGCGTGCCGAAAGCTGATCACATGCACAAATTGCCGATTTGTGCGAGTCCGCACACCTGCGAGTTACCGGATAGCTGTTGTCATCGACAATGCGGCCTGATTCAGGCGGCAATTAGGTCCGCAACTCGTTCTCAATGGCATGCCGATTGCATTTTGACACGGCACGAATTCATTTGGGGATCCATTCATGAAGACTACCCTGTGCGCCGTCGACTTCTCAAATCTCAGTGATCTGGCATTAAATTTGGCTGTCCAGCTGGCCGAGGCATTGAAGACACGTCTGCTCTTAATTCACGTTGCACCTCATGCCGAGCAGATCGGCGAATCCGAGTTGAACATGACGTACAAAATGTTCCTGGACGAGTGTGAGGAGAAACTCAGGGATCTGGACGTCCCCGAACATCTGGAAACCGAGTATCGCGTGGTCGTCGGCAAATCACCCGCTGGTCTGATCCTCGGCGAGGCGACCAAGGAACATGTGGAACTGATCGTGATCGGATCGCACGGACGCACGGGGCTGGGTCGATTGTTATTGGGTAGCGTCGCCGAAAACGTGTTGCGTGGCGCAGCCTGTCCGGTAATTGTGGTCAAGGATCCGCACCTGCTGGATCAAACGGCCACTGACTGAGTCCGTCAAAGTGACAAGATCGCTAGCCAGCGATCAAACCGCCCAATTCAGCGACGACGCGCACAAAATCGCTCGTCGACAAAATGCCCACCGGCTTGCCCTCTTCATCGATCACTGGCAAATGCCGGTAATGGCGGCCGGAAAGAATCTTGGCCGCTATAACGAGATTGTCGCACGGTTTGATGGTTTCGACAGGTGAAGTCATCACATCGCGCACGTAGGTCGTGTCGCCGGCGTCCACCAGCATCTGTATCAGAAACTGCTTGGTGGATTCATTGACATGATTCAATGCGCTCAGGTCCGCCTGGATTTCGTGAGTGATCTGGATGAGATCAGCAGTCGACAGCATCCCGACAACATTGCCTTGCTCATCGAGTACTGGCAAGACCTGCAATCCTTCGTCGTCCATGCATCGAATCGCAGCCGTAAGTTTGGCCGAGTCATCAACCGAGATGACATTTGCCGTCATGTAATCCGAGACGAGCATTTCGCCGATCTGCTTGATCATGTCGTTCTCCCGTTTGTCCGACGCGGACAGGTGGTGGATGGATGGTGGGTATTGGAAACCGTTCATGGATAAGCAAAACCGGTGCCAGAGTGGCGGAATCCCGGGGTCGGCACCGGGATCAGGGGGTGATTGGCGTCGGGACCAAACAAAGTTCCAATACGTGTCGATGCTTGTGCGAATTGGCGCGCTGCGTCGCTTTTTTGGTACACGATCCGGACCGGCAATTCCTGCACGAATGTGTTATCGAGCCGCGTCAGCTCATTGGTCCGGCGTTTGCGTTTTGTCAAGAATCACATCTTCCGTAGCTGTCGGCCATCCATGAGCACCCCTTTGAAACGAATCCGCCGCGGAGCCATTTCGCTGATCGCGGTGGTGTCGACTTCGATTGTGGGGTTTCGGATCCTCGGCGATTACAGCTGGCTGGAAGCGACCTGGCTGGTGGTGATCACGATTTCCACCGTTGGATTTTCGGAAACCAGCCAGTCGCCTGCTTCACTTCAGCTGTTTACGATCTTTGTGATCATGCTGGGAGTGACATCCGCCGTTTACACGTTCGGCGGATTTATTCAGCTGCTGCTGGAAGGTGAAGTCGATCGGGCAATGGGAAGAAGGAAAATGACCAAGGAACTGGCACGCATGAAAGACCACGTGATCATTTGTGGATTTGGTCGGCTCGGGCAGGACCTGGCCCACCAGCTGCTACATCGCGGCATCGACTTTGTGGTGGTCGACATCGATCCGGAGAAGCAACAAATCATGGCCGAATTTAATGCGCCATTGATTGTGGGAGATGCTACGACCGAACAGGTGCTGCAGGAAGCCCGTTTGTCGGTCGCCAAGACGCTGGTGACGGGGCTGCCTGGCGACGCCAGCAATGTGTTTATCACGTTGACGGCCCGCAACTTGCGACCCGATATCCAGATCATTGCCAAATCGGAACTGGAAAGTAGCTGCCGAAAACTGCGGCAGGCAGGGGCCAACCGGATCGTGATGCCACACCGCGTCGGAGCCCAGCAAATGGAGCGTATGATTTCGCGACCTTCAACCGCCGACCTGTTCGAGCTATTCGCCGAAGCCTCGCACCTGGAAATGGAACTGGACGAGTTGCTGGTTTCCGACGGCAGCGCGATGGTCGGCAAGACACTCAACGATTTGCGAATCAAGGAAGAATTCAACCTGCTGGTCATTGGAATCAAACGCGGCGATGGCGAGTTTGAATTTAATCCGTCGCCCGACCAACTGATCACCGCCAACGAGACGTT
Source organism: Pirellulaceae bacterium (assembly GCA_051010855.1). GTDB lineage: Bacteria > Planctomycetota > Planctomycetia > Pirellulales > Pirellulaceae > CAJQPP01. The sequence goes on from JBPCVB010000733.1 coordinate 2,804, forward strand.
GTTGGTCATCGGGCCCATGAATGACATTAACCGTATGAAAAACGTGAACCAGATTTGACGGTGAATCGGATTCCATCAACCAATTGGCACCTGCTCACGGTTGATCAAACGGTCGACAAGCTCGAGTCTTGCTTAATTAACGGCCTGACGGAAGCAGAAGCGCGACAACGCATCGAGCGTTTCGGTCGCAACCAGCTGGAAAGTTCGCCGGGCCGTCGTCCGTGGCAGATACTGGCCGAACAATTCAAAAGTTCGCTGGTGTGGCTGCTCGTGGCCGCAATGGCCATCTCACTGGCCCTGTTTGAATGGATCGATGCCGGGGCGATTGGAGCCATTATCCTGCTCAATGCCGTGCTCGGTTTTTGGCAGGATTGGCGTGCCGAACGGTCACTGGCCGCGCTGGGCAAACTGGTGATGCCCACCGTACGGGTGCGTCGCCAAAACCAGATCCGCGAAATCCCCGTGGCCGAACTGGTGCCCGGTGATCTTGTGTTGCTGGATTCCGGATATTATGTCCCCGCCGATTGTCGTGTTGTCGAGTCCGTGGAACTTGGTGTGAATGAGTCCGCATTGACCGGGGAGTCGGTGCCGGTAACCAAACAGTCGCAACCCCTGACGACCACACGGCTGCCTCTGGGTGATCAATCCAATCGGGCGTTCATGGGCACGATGGTCGTGCGGGGCCACAGCATCGGTCTGGTGACATCGACCGGGATGCAAACCGAACTTGGACAAATTGCCGGTTCGCTCAAGGCCGTCACGCCCGCGATGACTCCGTTGCAACTCCGGCTGGCTCGCCTCAGTCGCGTGCTCGCTGTGGCGGCCGGAATCATCGTCGGATTGTTGTTTTTGATCGGACTGGCGGCTGGCCAGTCGCCGCATTTAATGCTGATGACCGCATTGAGTCTGGCCGTGGCAATTGTGCCCGAGGGGTTGCCTGCGGTCGCTACGGTTACTCTCGCCGTCGGCGCGCAACGCATGTTTCAACAGAACGCCTTGATCCGGCACTTGCCGGCGGTCGAGACGCTCGGCTCGGTCACTGTTATTTGTTCCGACAAAACCGGCACGCTGACCCAAAACCGCATGACAGCCACGCACGTTGATGTGGCGGGTCACCATTGGCCTGTCAGCGAATTGCGACCGGCTGACGAATCACCAGATGCCGTGCGGCTGATCCTGACCTGCGCGGCTTTGTGCAACGATGCGGAACTGCATCGCTGCGCCGATTTGCCGCAGGAAAAACAGGTTTTGTGTCGAGTTGGTCAGCAATGGGTGGGTATTGGCGAACCTACCGAAGCGGCTCTGGTCGAAGTGGCTGTGGATTTCGGCTGGCACCGCGACGAGTTGGCCAGACTGTTTCCACGCACTGGCGAAGTTCCTTTTGAGTCCGAACGCAAACGCATGGCGACTCTTCACGATGTTCGGCTGCCACCCAATTGGAACGGTCCGCCATGGCTGCGTGGTGCCGGACAACTTGTCCTTGTCAAAGGCGCCGCTGATTCCGTACTAAGCATCGCCTCAAACCTGTTTGTCGACGACGAGGTCAAGCCGCTGGATCAGAAATGGCGGCAGCGTATTCAGCAATCACACGATGAAATGGCAAGAAATGGGACCCGCGTCCTCGCCTTCGGCTTTCGAACGGTCGCAGCTGGTGACTTGATCGCCGTTGAACAAATCGAACAGGAAATCGTGTTTGTCGGCCTGATCGGATTGAAAGACCCGCCTCGTGCAGAAGCGAAGTCGGCCGTCGCAAAATGCCAGGCTGCGGGCATTCGTCCTGTGATGATCACCGGAGACCATCCGCTGACCGCACTGAGTATCGCCCGGGAACTGGGAATTGCCGACGATCAGTCGATACTTGTTGGCACACAATTGTCGGACATGTCCGATGAGACGCTGGACCGCCAGGTTGATCAGGCGTCTGTCTATGCGCGAGTTGCCCCGCAACACAAGCTGCGAATTGTCGAGGCCTTGCAACGACAAGGTCAGGTGGTCGCCATGACGGGTGACGGGGTCAACGATGCGCCAGCCCTCAAGCAGTCCCATATCGGCGTGGCCATGGGACGTAGCGGAACAGATGTGGCTCGCGAAGCGGCCGAAGTGGTTTTGCTGGACGACAACTTCGCCACGATCGTCAAGGCTGTGGAGCAGGGCAGGATCGTTTACGACAACGTGCTGAAATTCGTCAAGTACGCGATGTCGGGCAACGTGGGTGAAGTCCTGGTCATGACTGTGGCGCTTTTGCTGGGGCTGCCGTTGCCACTGATGCCGCTACAGGTGCTGTGGGTCAATCTGGTAACCGACGGGCTGCCCGGCCTGGCCTTGGCGCTGGAACCCGCTGAACGCAATACCATGCAACGCCCCCCCCTGCAGCCCGACGAGCCGATTTTCAATCGCCGCATGACGCGTGACGTGGCCCTGATCGGTCTGTTGATCGGAATTGTGTCGCTGGGGGCTGGCTGGGTGATGGCTGCCGAGCGGAGTGTGGATTATTGGCGCACGATTATCTTTACCGTAGTAACGATGTCCCAGATGGGCAATGCACTGGCGTGTCGCAGTAACCAGCCCTTGTGGCAAACGCGTTGGACCCGAAACCTGTGGCTACCTGCGTCGGTTTTGCTGACGCTGGTGTTGCAAGTCGCCGTCGTTTACATGCCTCCGTTGCAGACCGTTTTCCACACCACGTCGCTGTACCCCGGCGACTTCCTCATGTGCCTGTTGATTAGCGGAGGGGTGCTGGTGCTGATAGAGCTAATGAAGTTTCTGCCAAATAGTCGCGTGGACAGCGTGCGAATTCGCCCGGACGGCGAGTCGGTTTGACCGCAGACCCTGGCGTTTCCGTCACTGCCATGTCGCTCGCTCGACTGGCACAGTGTTTGCGAACCTAAAAACATCGAGTTTGCTTTTTGGTCCACGTTTGTTTCGAGAGCAGGGAATCGAGCCGATGATTTTGAAAGATTTGCTGCGTGACTCAGGGGAAGTGTTCACGCTAACCGTTAACGATCGCATCCGGGATGCGATGGAAATCATGCACCGCCAAAGTGTGGGTTCAGTCGTCATCACCGACGAGGACAAGGTGGTTGGGATCATTACTGATCGCGACGTGGCGCTTGGTGTGACGCTGGGCGCGGCTACGGCCGAATCATTTGTGGGCGAAGTCATGAGTCGCGAGGTACACACGATCGACCAGTCGGCGTCCATGTTTGATGCGGCGAGAAAATTTCGCGAGGCCAGAGTTCAGCGACTACCAGTGGTCGACGAGAAAGACCAGTTGGTCGGGCTGATTTCCAGCGATGACATGACAGCGGTACTGGCCCGGGAACTGGTCAACACCTGCAGCGTGATTGAGGGACGATTGCACCAGGCCGTATGATTTTTTTGCAAAAAAACCGCCATTTGCCAGGAAAAGACTCATTGACATATCGGAATATTACGATATATTACAGCGGACGGGCCGAGGTGCCCGCAAGTCCTGAATAAAATGAGACGTTTTCGTGGCCACTCGCACCCGCAAAAAAGCCAAATTGCTCAATCACGAGGCCCTGACGGAGGCTGCCGAATGCC
>JBPCVB010000734.1:0-3976 GCA_051010855.1 Pirellulaceae bacterium
AGGACGACGCGTATCTGGTCGTCACCGTGGGGCTGAACGACAGCCAGCCGGAACACCGCAAGTTTTCTACCGTTGCAGATGAAGTGCGTGAATTTCACGAGGCCACTCGTTTGGATATTCAGCCCGACGGATTACAGCAACTGAGCGATGCATTGGAGGAGTTGCGACCGGCCAACGTCCTGTTTGTGATTCCTCCGGAATTGCTGGATGTTAACTTTCATCGCCAGGTGCTGATGATTTCGCCGACGCTGGACAATGACATCTTTGCCGATTTTTGCTTTGGCTACCTGACGGCCCGCGATGGCGATGCGGTGCAGTCCTTGTGGAGCCGCATCGAGCAATTGCACAAATCCGGGTTCCGGAATCGCACGTGGATTGAGACGGCCGTGACGAGCAGTTCCGAGTCCTTTGTTAACGAAAACCCCAACAGCCTGTCCGCCGCCGCAGTTGCATCCGGATTCACAGGCAAGAACATTTATTTTGCGATCATCGAAAAGGACCCGAACGTAATGAAATTTGTGGACGAGCAGCTTCCACAACTGGAAACCGCATCGGTCATCACGATGACTGGCAATGGGGATCCGCAGGGAGTGTGGCTGTTCGATGATTCGAGAAACGCGGATAGCAGCCAGCATTGGTCCTTCGATCCTGCCCGGGTCGGACACGATCCCGATGGCAAGATGCCGCGGATTATGGCCAGCCAGTTTGCCGATCTGAATCTGGACTCGCCGATCATCTGGAGCGGCACCTGTCACAGTGGCGCCTGCCAAAAGGTGTTTGTCGAAGGCGACATCGTGTCCACATTTGGCAGCAGCGACGCGGTAGAACTCTATGACTTGAAGCCGCAGGAAAGTATGGCACTGGCGTTGATCGATGCCGGCGCCGCTTCGTTGCTGGTCCCGGTCGCTTCCAATCATGGTTATTCGACACTCAGCGAATCCTGGTTCGCTTGTCGCAACGGTGCAAGTCTCGGGGAGATCATCAAATTCACCTACGACGATGTGTTCTACCAGGCCGGGGGCATTCCCAATTTACTGATCGTCGCTGAGGGTGATTCGCACGATTACCATTCCGAACCGATCATGCAGGGAGCTGGCGCGAATCGCATTCTGATCGGTGACCCTGCATTGCGACTGTTTGCTGCGACGGAAGTCCCGGGCGAGACGATCTCGGTTTCCGCCGGTGGCACCGATCAACTGACTGTCGACCTTGTTTGGGAAAAAGGCTTTCACCCGCTGGGCTGGAACATCTACACCAACGATTACCAGAACGCGTCGCGTCGCGTTGCGATTCGTATCCCTGCGCCCGACGGAATGACAATTGCCGATCAGGAGAAACTGACCGCAACGGTGACTGTGCAGAATCAGCAAGGCCGGGAAATAACCTTTCACGGCTCTGCGAATATCGAGCAGCACAACGGAGAATCCTGGCTGCACCTGCAGGCGACCGGAAACGATGACGAAACCGGTTATCAGTATCGCCATGCGACGTTCCAGTTGAGTTGGTAACCATTGTGGTAATTACACGTACCACGGGCCTTTTAGGTGGTGTGTTAGGTGGTGTTTTTCTTGATGCCACTCGTGTTTTGATGGGCCATCAATTGCTAGCGATCTAAGGCTCAGAAAGCTGCTGGAAATCGGTCTGTATTCGGTCCGGCGATTCCAATACTCTCTGCAAAACTTACACAGTAATGGCATCAGAAGATCGCAGTCGCCGGAGCCAGCAACAAGGATGTTCGCCAGGCTCACCCGCAAAAAACGGCGGCTGCAAGGAAGATGTCGCGATCAAGCCAGTTCAACTTCACGAATGGCACCCGTTTTGCTTGATCACGTCATGACGGCAGGAAGTCGTCCCGAAAAATCTTTTGATCGCCAATTGTGCTTGTATCCACGGAAGGACCCACAGCATGGTATCTCGGCTTGTTTCGTTCACCCTTGTTTTTCTTCTTCAGATTCTGATTGTCAGCCAGACGCTGGCCGCCCAGCATCGCACTCGCAATTTCGTTGTTAATGCTGCTGACCCGGCGTTTGCCCGCCAGGTGGGAGAGGAAGCAGAGCGCTTCCGCAAGGAGTTGGCGATTCTGTGGCTGGGTAAAGAACTGCCGGACTGGCCCGAGCCCTGTCCAATTCGCGTTGAGATCGGCCGGCACGCCGGCGGCGAAACCAGTTTTGCATTTGTCCCCGGGCCCAAGGGTTCGCAACCGATCGACTGGCGAATGAAGATTTTTGGCCCGCCTGATCGATTGCTGGACTCGGTGCTGCCCCACGAAGTAACTCACACCATCTTTGCCACTCATTACGGTCGTCCCCTGCCGCGCTGGGCTGATGAAGGTGGTTGCACGACCGTCGAACACGAAGCCGAACGTAAAAAGAATCACCAGATGCTGATTGAGTTTCTGTCGAACGGACGCGGCATTCCCTTCAATCACATGTTCGCCATGAAGCAGTACCCCCGTGATATTCTGCCCTTGTATGCCCAGGGCTACTCACTGGCCCGTTACCTGATCATGCAAAAAGGCCACCGGCACTTCGTCGATTTTGTTGGCGAAGGGATGGATCGCGAGCAACCTGGTCGTGAACCGCAAACATGGAATGACGTGACCGAGAAATATTATGGCTACCAGGACCTGTCGGATTTGCAGATTGAATGGCTGGGCTGGGTCAAGCAGGGTTGTCCGCATCTGGAGGGACAATCAAACCAGGCGATCGCTCAGGGCAACTCGGCTCCACCCGTTCCTGCAGCGTTGGCCTCCAGAGCCAGTCAATCGCCACAGCAGAATGTCGCGTTAGCTTCACACGCTGTCGCCCCGCCCCAACCATCCACGGGCGGAGAAAGCTGGTATGTGCAGCAGTCTCGACAGGGAGGCAACGCCCATGTGCAGCGTCCCGAGGCATTGCCCGAACATCGCGCCCCGTCGCAACAGTATTTTCCGGGTTCGTTACAAGGCGTTGCCGAGAACCCCGACGGGCAACGGGTCTGGCGTTAGGTAGTGTACGGTATTCGGTGCCGCTGGCTTGTCCAGCAGTGCGTGGATGGGTCGGCAGTGACATGCGGGTCCCGCGCCGTCTCCCGCTCGGACGGAGCCTCGCCCTCACGGCGTTACTGCCCCTGTTCAGGGATGCGGCTGACGATCAAGCTGGACAGGCAGGCCCGCTTTTTCGTTACACATCACAATGTCACTGTTCCAACGTCTGTTTGGCAAACGCGGATTCCACAGGTTCGCAGACAGTTTCACGCGAACGCGTGAGGCGAAGTTTGCCAATTTGCAACGATGGGTACAGACGCAATCGGAACAAGGTCGACACGTCCTGGTCCTCGCGCACTTTGAATCGACCTTTCTGGAAGCACAGGCGGCGATTCAGCAAAGCGGTTTTGACTTCGAGATTCTGGCTCGCCCACAATCCCAGCAACAACTGGTACGCACACTTTACGGTTCACCGGCCGGCATCACCATTACCATGAGCCAGATGCTGGCCCCGTCGGAAGAACCCGAATATCGCGAGGCGGTTGATCTGCATATCGCGATGATGATTACCGAGCGGTATCCGTTGGTGGAAAGAGACGTACGTTTGGAGGACTTTGCTCGCAGCCTGGCAGCCCGCGTTAACATGGGCTACCTGATGTCCTTTGAAGACCCCGTGATTCGGCGGCTGCTGGGCGACCGATTTATTTTTCTCATGGAACAACTCGGTCTCGGCGAAAACGACCTGGTTCAGAGTGCCATGACCGAGCGCGCCTTGCAGCAGCGAATTCGCCGGGCCACACAAAGCGTTGTCGACGAACAGGAAGCCGGATCGCCGGAGCAGTGGCTGGAGGTGAACATGCCGGTGTCGAAGTAGCCACGAATTTGGCACCTCTCTTTGCACGAGTGGTGGGCGATGCACGCCCTTCTCCCTGAGGGAAAAGGTGGCCGCAGGTCGGATGAGGGGGTAATACAAGGGGTGACCAACCACAACCAATCAACCCTCACCCAAGC